>NZ_JBSFDA010000071.1:0-50613 GCF_053593675.1 Streptomyces sp. NPDC002156
AGCGGGGGTCTGGGGGCGGAGCCCCCAGGGATGGGACGGGTAGGGGCGGCGGGGGCGAGAACAAGTGCTGGCGCGCCCCTCGCCGCGCACGCCTTGCCCGTGCCGCACGCCGGGCGCACGCTGGTCCCATGGGTGCGCACGAAGGCCCCACGCTCATCACCTCCGTCCAGCGGGCCTTCCGCCTGCTGGAGGCGGTGAGCGCGCACGAGAACGGCGCGCCGGCCAAGCAGCTGGCACGCGAGACGGGGCTGCCCCTGGCCACCGCCTACCACCTGCTGCGGACCCTGGTCCACGACGGCTACCTGCGGAAACTGGACGACGGCGGGTTCATCCTCGGCGACAAGTTCCAGACCCTGCGGACCACGGGCCGGGGGCAGGCGCTGCTCAGCCGGGTCCGTCCCACGCTGGCCGCGCTGCGCGACGAGCTGGCGACAGCCGCCTACCTCACCTTCTACGAGGAGGGCGAGATCAGGGTCGCCGAGATCGTCGACGGTCCGCGGGCGCCCCGCGTCGATCTGTGGGTCGGGTTCGAGGACGCCGGCCACGCCACCGCGCTGGGCAAGTCCGTCCTGCGTGAACTGGACGAGGACTCCCGCAAGGACTACCTCTCCCGCCACCACCTCGCCGACCTCACCCCGAGAACGATCACCAGCCCGCCGGAACTGCTCCGGCGTATCGACTCCTCACCGGTGGCCCCGGCCGTCACGGACCTGGAGGAGTACTCCCTCGGCACGGTCTGTGTCGCCGTCCCCGTCTACCGGGGCGACACGCTCGGCTCGCTCGGCGTGTCCATGCCGGTGGACCGGCTCTCCCGGCTGCCGGAGATCCGGGCCCGGCTGATGCCGATCGCGGACCGTGTGACCAGGAGTCTCTCGCTCACTATCTGAAAATCCGCTCCTTGTTTCCGACCCGGTTGATCGCGTTTCCTGATTACTGGATGAAACAGGCATATCGGGGGCTCGCCCCGTACACAGGTGAGGACTGCGGACGGAACATGAGTCAGGCCCGACACCATGACGGCGACCACTGGCCGATGCGGACGTTCAGGACCCGCATGGCCGCACTGCCGATCCTGCCCGCCCTGCCCGTGCTGATCGTCGCCGGCGTCGTCCTCGGCGACCTCGTCGGTGGGGCCGGGAGCAGCTGGCTGCCGCTGCTCGCCGCCGGGCCCGCACTGGCCGCCACCACCAACGGTCCGCGCGGTGTCCTGTACGTCGGCCTCCTCGCCGGGGTGCTCGGCGCGACGCTCGGCAGCTGGGACGGCGTACCGGCCCGTGAGCTGGCCGCCGTACTGTCCGCCCTGGCCGCCGTCACCCTGGCGAGCGGCCTGGCCAGCGCGCTGCGCGGACGCCGGGAGCGGGTCCTCGACGCCGTCCGCTCGGTCGCCGAGACCGCCCAGCACGCCCTGCTCGTCCCCGTCCCGGCGACGGTCGGCCCCTTCCAGGTGGCCGTCCGCTACAGCGCGGCGGCGGCCGAGGCCCGGATCGGCGGTGATCTGTACGCGCTGATACCCACGCCGTACGGGGTGAGACTGATCGTCGGCGATGTGCGTGGCAAGGGGCTGCCTGCCGTGGGGACTGCCGCGCTGGTGCTCGGCGTCTTCCGGGAGGCCGCGTACGACGAGCCCGATCTGCTCGCCGTCGTCGACCGCATCGAGCGGAGCCTCGCCCGCAACCTCGGCCCGGACGACTTCGTCACCGCCGTGGTCGCCGGATACCCGAGGACGGGACACCTGGAGGTGGTGAACTGCGGCCACGCGCCGCCGCTGCTCGTCCACGCCTCGGGCGAGGTCGCGGCCGTGGAGCCCGCGCACCCGGCCCCGCCCCTCGGCCTGCGCGCCCTCACCGGGCACACCCCCGACCTGCACGTACTGCCCTTCGCCGACGGCGACCAGCTCCTGCTGTACACCGACGGGGTCACCGAGGCCCGCGACCGGGGCCGCGCCTTCTACCCGCTCGACGAAGGACTGGCCCGCCACGCCTCCGACGAGCCCGCCCGCACTCTCGACGCGCTCCACGAGGAACTGCTGGACCACGTGGGCGGCCGGCTCCACGACGACGCGGCGCTGCTCCTGATCCGCAAACCGACGGTCCGGGAAGTGGTGGTTCCCGAACCGACGGTCTGCGGAGCGACAGGTTACGAGTCCGCGGTCACTCGCCCGACGGCGCGGTCAGCGTGACGCCCAGGGCGACCGGCGTACCGAAGTTCGGTGTGCCGTCGGCGTTCCAGGTGAACTTCTGCGCCCTGGTGGTGCGGTTCATGTCGCAGCCGCCCGAGGTGGAGTTGTTGGCGTGGTAGACGATCCAGTCCTCCGTCCCGTCAGGTGACTTGAAGAACCCGTTGTGGCCCGGCCCGTACACGCCGTTGGCGTTGGAGCGCTGGAAGACCGGGTTCGGTGACTTGACCCAGGAGGCGGAGTTGAGCGGGTCGCCGGTTCCGTTGTACGTCAGCATTCCCAGCTTGTAGTCGGGCGTGGAGCAGTGGCTGGCCGAGTAGACGATGAACGTCCTGCCGTTCCGCTGGAGCACCTCGGCGCCCTCGTTGACCGCGCCGCCGACCGTCTCCCAGCTGTAGGTCGGGGTCGACAGGATCCGGCGGGTGCCGCTCGCGGTCCACGGGTTGGACAGCGGCCGGATGAACATGGGCTGCGAGCCGTTGTAGAACGTCCCGAGGAGATAGAGCTGACCGTTCAACTGGAGGATGCCCGGGTCGAGTTCCCAGGTGTTGTCCTGGGTCGGGTCGAGCAGGTCGGCCTTGAAGGAGTAGGGGCCCATCGGGTCCAGGCCGGCGCTCTCCAGTACGTGGATGCGCTGGGTGCCCAGGTCGTACGGCTCCCGCCCGGCCGTGTAGTAGAAGTACCACCGCTTGCCGTTCGGGCCGTCGAGCAGATGGAACTCCGGGGCCCACATCGTGCCCGCCCCGTTGGGCCGGGTCAGGTTGAAGATCACCTGGTCGGTGGCGGTCGCGAGCCCGGCGAGGGTGCTCGCCTTGCGCATGGTGACCGTCGAGTTCCAGGTGGTCGTGGCGAGGTAGTAGTAGCCGTCGTAGTACGTCAGCCAGGGGTCGGGCCCGTGCTGGGAGAGCGGGTTGGTGAAGGTGCGCGTGCCGGTGCCGTCGCTGATGAAGCCGGGCAGCCGCCACACCCTGCCGTTGGCGGCGGCGCACGGGAGTTGTACGAGGTTGGTGTTGGAGGCGGACGAACCGCCGCTGGGCGTCACGCACTTGCCGGAGGAGACGGACACGATGTTGAAGGTCTTGTCGGTGCCGGAGACCGTCACCGGAACGAGCCGCCACTGCTGGTTCGTTCCGTTGTGGCAGGGCCACTGGATGATCGTGGCGTTGTCCGCCGTGGACGCCCCGAAGACGTCCACGCACTGACCGGACTGCGTGGTGATCGTGTACGTGTCGGACGTCCCCGCGACCGGGGTGTAGCCGAAGTTCTGGTTGGCGCCGGAGCTGCACGTGAACGCGCGCAGTTGCGTCGCGTTGGTCGTCGAACCGCCGGGCAGGTCAAGGCAGTTGCCGCCGTTCTGGTTCACGCCCGTCGAGCCGAACGTGACGGCGGCGGACGCGGGCGGCGCCACCAGGAGGGCGACCACCATGGCGAGCACGGCGACGAGTACGGCCGTACATCTGGAACGGGTCACTTCAGGCACATCCCTTCTCATCCCTCAGGGGCCGTACGCCTTGACTTCGAGGAGTCCGACGGAGCTGCTGCCGGTGGCGGTGAGCAGCACCCGTAGCCGGGTGGTGCTGGTGGCGGTGAAGGTGACGGGGTTGTACTGGTTCTTGGCGAGTGAGTAGGCGCTCGCACCGGGCACGTCCACGTACGCGCTGCCGTTCCAGTACTGGAGCTTCCAGGCCGAGGGCATGTCGATGCCCTGGTCGTCGTCGAAGAAGTACACGTCGGCCCTGTTGAGGGTCTTCGCGGCCGGCCAGGTCAGCTCGGCCCACTGCTGGCCCGTCTCCGGCCAGGTGCCCCAGCGCGGGTTCACCGTGTCGTTGGACGAGGGCGGATCGATGCCGTCGTTGAGCGCGGCGACGCTCTCCCAGGCGGAGGTGTAGGACGCGGACGGTGTCGCCGAGGACGCCTGGTTGGCCGGTGGCTGTGGCGGCTGGACACCGCCCCGGTTGAAGACCTTGACCTCGGTGAGGCCCGTCTTCGCGCCGGAGGCGTTGGTGGCCAGGACGCGGACGCGCTGGGCGGTGACCGCCGGGAACTGCACCAGGTTGTAGTTGGCGCGCGGAGCGGTCGGGGTCCTGGTCTGGCTCGGCGCGTTCACCCATGAACTGCCGTCGTAGTACTGGATGGTGTACGCGGACGGCGCCCGGTAGGTCGTACTGGCAGGGCGGCTGTCCTTGAAGTACAGGCGCACCTCGTTGAGCGTGCGGGCCGCGCCGAAGTTCAGCTCGTACCAGTCCTGGCTGTTGGCGGAGCCGCCGGCGCCCCAGAACGGCTCGTTGGTCGGATAGCCGTCGACCGCGCCCGACACCGAGCTGCCCGACCCGGTGTACGAGGCCGAAGTCGTCGCCCCGGCAGCCAGGTTGGTCAGATCGGCGGTGAGGTCGACGCCCGCCTTGGCCAGCATGTCGACCATACGGGGACTGCTCTGGACGACCTGGTTGGGTGCCTGGAGTCCGGCGACCGCCGTGTTGTAGGTGACCGTGCCGTTCGTCGTCACGGCACCGGTCGCCGGGTCCCAGGTGAAGGGCACCAGGGAGTTGACGGTGGCGGCCCGGTTGCCGTTGACGTAGATCGAGTAGCCCTCCGGGACGCCCGGGTAGCGCACGACACCGTCGGCCGGGTCGTCCCAGACGATCGACAGATCGGCGTTGCGGTAGCGGAGGTTGTTGACGGTGAAGTGGCTCCAGCCGATGTCGATCGGGGAGAGTTCCACCTTGGCATCGCTGCGCGGCCGGAGACCGGCGACGTCCTCGATCACCGTCCAGTTGCTGCTGCCCAGGATGTTGTGGTGGATCCAGGACCGGTAGTCGATGGAGCTGCCGTTCCAGTCGGCCCAGAACTCGTTGGCGTCGGGCCACTGGGTGTTGCCGCCGACGTACTGCGCCCAGGTGTTCCAGTACAGGAGCTTCTTGTAGTCGGTCGCGCTCATCCACGAGTTGGGGTAGTTGCGCAACACCGACGAGTACAGCCGGAATTGAACCGTGGAGTTGATGGTCGAGAAGTTGTTGGAACCCGGCTCCCCGGCGTCGGCCGCCGCCTGCTTGTCGACCTGGTTGGCCGTGTAGAAGGGGAAGATCGGGTACTGGGCCGGGTCGTCGTACAGGCGCAACGCCTGCTTGTAGGCAGTGGTGTTGGGGACGGCTCCGACGGAGAACGGGTAGTAGTTGTTGATCTCCTTCCAGGGCACCCACTCGTT
Source organism: Streptomyces sp. NPDC002156 (assembly GCF_053593675.1). NCBI lineage: Bacteria > Bacillati > Actinomycetota > Actinomycetes > Kitasatosporales > Streptomycetaceae > Streptomyces > Streptomyces sp. NPDC002156. Next base: position 5,382 of record NZ_JBSFDA010000071.1, read on the forward strand.
CGTCGACTTCAACCGGTGCTCGAACAACTGCCGGTTGGGGTTCCACAGCACGTTGACGATGGCGTCCTTGATCTGCGTCGCGAGCGTGCGCATCTCGGTCGCCTTGGCCGTGTTGCCGATCGCCTCGTAGGCCTGCGCGGCGGCCAGGGCGCCGCTGTACTGGTAGGCGGACTCGGCGCGGTCCATGTTGCCGGGCTTCCAGTGGAAGGAGACCGCGTCGGCGTCGTTGCCGGTCAGTGCGCCCCAGTCGTACTCGATGAGCTTGTTGTTGTCGTGGTCGTAGTAGGAGAGTTGGCCCTTGACGTCGCCCTCGGCGTAGCGCGCCAGGTTGGCGGCGATGCCGGGCTGGCCGCCGTGGATCTGGTAGCTCTTCCAGGCCGCCTCGGCGATGTACTGGGTGTAGCTGTTGGACCAGTTCTCCGGGTCACCCGGGTTGTCGAGGAACCGCCCGCCCTTGGAGGTCTGGCCGACGCTCAGCCAGTCCCCGTACGCGTAGGCCGGGTTGCGCAGATACTTCAGGTCGTCGATGTGCATCGGCTGGGTGAGCGCGATCGCGTTGTTGTAGCCGAGGACGCCCTCGGTCGACGTCGGGAACTGGAAGGTCTGCCCGGGGATGTCGGCGTCCAGGTTGTTGAAGCGCATCAGCCACCAGCGGTAGTAGACGCTCTTCTTGATCGCCGGTTCCGGTACGTCGATGTACGGCACGTTCTGCGCCCACCACAGGTTGTACGCCCTGACGTGCGTTGCGAAGGCGGTCGCGTTCGAGTAGCCCGCGTAGGCGTTGTACTCGGTGAGCGACTCGGGGATCTCGTCGGTGACGAAGCCCATCACGACCTTCGCGGTCACCGTGGCCCCGGCCGCGACCGTCACCGAGCGGTTGAGGCCGCCGCTGGAGACCGTGAAACCGTCGCCGGTGAGGCGGGGGCGGAGGGTGGTCAGGTTGTTGTACGCGTTCACCTGGCCGGTCAGCTCGCTGCCGGTGCCCGTGGTGGCATACGGCGAAGTGGCCCGCAGTTGCAGGGTCGTTGAGCTGCTGCCGGTGTTCCTGATCGACAGGCTGGTCACGGCCACGTTGTTGTCGGTGATGAACTTGGTCTGGTTGACCGTGACCGACCCGCTGGTGTGGACGCTGTTCCAGTGGCTGGGCATCTGGCGGCGCTGGGCGACCTGTTCGGTGAAGGTGCCCGGGCTGATCGCGACGGCGTAGGCGTTCTGGTTGTTGACGCTCTCCCAGTAGGCGACGCTGCCGCCGAAGCCGAGCACCGCCGGATTGTGGGTCTTCATGAACAGGGCACGGCCACGGCTCATCAGCCAGGGTCCTGCCGGGTCGTCGCCGGTACGGGCGAGCAGCCGGTCCATCCAGAAGTCGGTGCCCGAACTCTCCGCGTCGTAGATGGACTTCATCATGTCGCCGGTGGTGTGGGCGACGGGCGGGGCCGGGATCGCGGGTCCGCTGAAGGTGGGGAACCCGATGGTCTGCGCGGCGCGAGCGGGGGTCGCGGTGAGGGCGGAACAGGCCACGAGCGCCAGGACGATCAGGAGGCGCTGTAAGGCGGGTTCGATTCGTCTTCGCATCGGATGGCTCCCCTTTGCTGAAACGACCTAAAAGGTTTTCGCAACGTAGGAGCGAGCTGATGGAGTGTCAAGAGTGGTGGTCGAGAGCCCAGTTCATCGACAGCGGGATTCAGGACAGCGGGATTCAGGACAGCGGTGCCGTCGAGCCCCGGATCACCACCCGGCAGGGCAGCGCCTCGATGCCCGAGCGCCGGCCCCCGCCGATCGCGGTGAACAGGGCGTGCGCGGCGGCCCGGCCGACCTGTTCGAGGTTCATGTCGACGCTGGTCAGCGGCGGCCGGGCGCCGGAGGTCAGGACGTGCCAGTCGTCGAAGCCCATGACCGACACGTCCTCCGGGACCCGCCGGCCGCGCTCGCGCAGTACGTCCATGGCGCCGCGCGCTATCTGGTCGTTGCCGCACAGCACCGCGTCGACGTCCGCGTGCCGGTCGAGCAGCAGCGCGGTGGCCGCCCGCCCCCAGCCCTCCGACCAGGCCCCGAACCGGGGCTCCTCGACCGGGGTCAGACCGGCGTCGGCGAGCGCGGCCAGGGCGCCCTCGGACCGCTCCCGCGCCGCGAGATACCCGGGGTCGCCGGTGATGTGCGCGATCCGGGTACGCCCGCACGCCAGCAGGTGGGTCACGGCGATCCGGCCGGCGTCGACGTTGTCGGGGACGATGGACAGATCGTCCGGGTCGTCCGACGGGGCGTACGCGTAGACCACCGGGACCGGCAGCTCCCGGCCCAGGGACGGACGCGGATCGGTCCGGCTGCCCACGACGATCAGACCGTCGACCCGGCGGCCCAACAGCGCCCGCACATGGTGCTGTTCGCGGATCGCGTCCCCCCGGGCGTCGCACAGGAACACGGCGACCTCGCCCGCCCCGAAGGCGTCCTCGGCGCCCATGAGGATCGGGATGCTGAACCGGCCCTCCAGGTCGCTGGTGAGCAGCCCGACCGTGCCGGTGCGCCCGGCGAGCAGACCGCGCGCCAGCTGGTTCGGGCGGAACGAGAGCCGCTCGGCCGCGTCGACCACCCGCTGCCGGGTCTCGGCGCGCACCTGGCTGCGGCCGTTGAGGGCCTTGGACGCGGTGGCGATGGACACGCCCGCCAGCCGGGCCACGTCGCTGAGGGTGGCGGGCTGCGAACGAGAGGGGCCGGTGGCCTGTGCCATGGATGAACTCCTGTCTCGCCTTGCGTGCGTAAACCGTACGCGAGTTGTTTCGGCCGAGGTGGCTCCCGAGCACTTTCACAGGTTTCGGCACGCGCGGCGGGTGTGACATCGGGCCCCGACTTCCCTTCTGTGCAAGGGGATTGACGGGCCGTGAGCCTAGTCCTAGCTTCAGAAAGCCTTTTCGGTTTCTTTCCGGCGCGGAACCCACACGAGGGGGATCCTTATGGGGATCGTTATGGGGCACAGAGTTGCCACCGCCGCCGTCGCGCTTCTCGCCGCCGTGAGCCTGGTCACCGCCTGCGGTTCCGGCGACAACGGCTCGAACGGTGGAGGAGGGGGTGGCGGGGGAGCGGCCGGTGCCACCGGCGTCGACGACGGCGCCACGCTGACGATGTGGACCCGGGCGGCGACCCGGCCGCAGAGCGAGGCACTGGTCAAGGCGTACAACGCGAGCCACAAGAACAAGGTCGAGCTGACCGTCGTCCCCACCGACGACTACCAGGCCAAGGTCGGCGCGGCGGCCGGCTCCAAGGACCTGCCCGACCTCTTCGCCTCCGACGTGGTGTTCGTCCCGAACTACACCTCCAGCGGCCTCTTCGCCGACCTCACCGAACGCATCGACGCCCTGCCCTTCGCCGACAGCCTCGCCCCGTCCCACATCAAGGCGGGCACGTACGAGGACCGGAAGTACGTCGTCCCGCACACCCTCGATCTGTCGGTCCTCTTCTACAACAAGGACCTCTACCGGCAGGCGAAACTCGACCCCGAGAAGCCGCCCACCACCCTCGCCGAGTGGGACCAGCAGGCCCGCGCCGTGGACGCGCTCGGCGGCGGCGTCAACGGCACGTTCTTCGGCGGGAACTGCGGCGGCTGCGGAGTCTTCACCTGGTGGCCGTCCATCTGGGCCGCCGGGGAGGACGTGCTGAACGCGGACGGCACCGAGGCGACGCTGGACTCCGCCACCGCGAAGAAGGTGTACGACACCTACCGGGGCTGGGTCGACGACGACATCGTCGCCCCCGGCGCCCGCGACGAGACCGGCGCGACCTGGACCGGGGTCTTCCCGAAGGGGCAGGTCGGGGTCATGCCGATGCCCTCGACCACGCTGGGCCTGATGCCGAAGGACCTGGACCTCGGTGTCGCGCCCATCCCCGGACCCGACGGCGGCAAGTCCACCTTCGTCGGCGGCGACGCCATCGGCGTCTCCGCCACCAGCGAGTCGGCCGACCAGGCCTGGAACTTCCTTGCATGGTCCCTGGGCGACAGGGCACAGGTCGATGTGGTCGCCGCGCACAAGGACGTGGTGGCGCGGGCGGATCTGGCGTCCAACAAGTACTCGGACGCGGATCCGAGGCTCGTGACCATCAACGAGCTGGTGGGGGACGGGCGTACTCCGTACGCCTTGAAGTTCGGCCAGACCTTCAACGACCCGAACGGGCCCTGGCTGAGCTTGATGCGGGATGCGGTGTTCGGTGATGGGTCGGATGTGGAGAAGGACAACGACGCGGTGAGTGCGTCGCTGGCGGACTGAAGGGTTGTCTGCGGGTGCGTGGGGGCTGGTCGCGCAGTTCCCCGCGCCCCTGAAGGGCGGGGCTGCGCCCCTGCCCTTCAGCGGCACAGATGGCCGACTCTGTAAAGGAGCCTCATGCGCACCCGCAAGGCCCAGGGCCTCGCCTACGCCGCCCCCACCGCCGTCTTCGTCACCGTCTTCTTCCTCCTACCCCTACTCCTCGTAGGCCAGATGTCCCTCAGCGACTGGCCCCTCCTCGCCGGTGACCGGGGCCTCAACACCCCCGAGAACTACACCGACGCCACCGACACCACCCTCTTCTGGCCGGCCGTCCGCTTCACGCTTCTCTACACCGTGATCGTCACGGTCATCCTCCTCGGCCTCGCCCTCCTCCTCGCCCTGCTCGTGCAGGAGTCCCGACCGGCGGCGGGCTTCTTCCGTACGGTCTACTTCCTGCCCAGCGCCCTCGGGCTCGCCTCCGCGTCGCTGCTCTTCTGGGGGCTGTACAGCCCGACCACCGGCCCCCTCAGCCGCATCCTCGAAAACCTGGGCCTCGTCGACGACCCGGTGTCCTTCCTCGGTACCCCGACCTCCGCCCTCCTCTCGACCGTCTTCCTCATCGTCTGGAAGTTCGCCGGGTTCTACATGCTGATCCTTCTCGTGGGCCTCCAGCGCATCCCCCACGACGTGTTCGAGGCGGCCCGGATGGACGGCGCGAGCCGGGGACAGATCTTCCGCTCCATCACGCTGCCGCTCCTGCGCCCGTCCATCGCGCTGACGCTGCTGCTCTGCGTGACCGGATCCCTGCTGGCCTTCGACCAGTTCTTCGTCCTCACCAAGGGCGGACCGGACAACAGCACCGTCACCGTCGTCCAGTTGATCTACCGGGAGGCCTTCCAGCGGATGAACCTCGGTACGGCGGCGGCCCTTTCGGTGATCGTCCTGGCCGTACTGCTGCTCCTCAACGCCCTCCAGTTCCGCGGTCTGCGCCGCGCCGACGAGTCATGAGAGGGGCCCCGACCGTGCTGACCCGAGCCCTCGGCCGTACGCCCTACTACGTCGTCGCCGGAGGGCTGGCCGTCATCTTCCTCTTCCCTCTGGTGTGGAACGCCTGGGCCTCGGTCAGCGGACAACCCGGCACCGCACAGGAGTCCGGCTACGGCCTCGGCAACTACCGGACGCTCCTCGACTACGACGCGGGCCTGTGGCAGTACTTCCTCAACAGCACCGTCGTCTCCGCGCTCACCGTCGCCCTGACCCTCGGGGTGTCCCTGCTGGGCGGATACGCCTTCGCCCGCTTCGACTTCCCGGGAAAGAACCTGCTGTTCCTGCTGACGCTGGCCATCCTCATGGTCCCGTACGCCACCCTCCTCATCCCTCTCTATGTGCTGCTCGGCCGGCTCCACCTCCAGAACTCGCTCATCGGGCTGAGCCTCGTCCTGACCATGTTCCAACTGCCGTTCGCCACCTTCATGATGCGGATCTCCTTCGAGGCGGTACCGCGTGAACTGGAGGAGTCGGCACTCGTCGACGGCTGCGGTACGGCGGGTGCGCTGCGCCGGGTGCTACTCCCGGCCGTACGACCGGGGTTGATCACCGTCGGCCTGTTCGCGTTCCTCGCCGCCTGGAACGACTTCATCGCCCCGCTGATCCTCATCTCCGACAGTGAGAAGGCCCCTCTGCCGCTGGCCGTCGCCAACCTCCGGCAGCAGAGCATGGGCGCCGTCGACTACGGCGCCACCGAGGCCGGTGTGGTGGTCCTCGCGGTGCCCTGCCTCCTGCTCTTCCTGCTGCTGCAACGGCACTACGTACGGGGCTTCATGTCGGGCGCGCTGAAGGGCTGACGCTGAAGACTGACGACGAACCGGACGACCCTGACGACCGGATGAAAGGCATCAATTGGTGAGCGAGAACCGAGAGTTGTCGACCGTACTGCCCGTGGCCCCGACCCGGGGACGGCTGCGTCCGCTGGGTCTGGACGAGGTCAGGATCACGGGCGGATTCTGGGCCCGGCGCAGGGAGACCAACGCCACCGCCACGCTCGCCCACTGCCGTGACTGGATGGAACGCGTCGGCTGGACCGGCAACTTCCGGGCCGTCGCCGAGGGCCGCATCCAACACGATCGGCACGGAAGGGAGTTCGCGGACTCGGAGGTCTACAAGCTCCTCGAAGCGATGGCCTGGCAGGCTGCCTGTGGCACCGGCGCCGCGCTCGACCCGGACATCGCCGCCCTCACCGAGGCCGTCGCATCCGCCCAGGAACCGGACGGCTATCTGAACACCGCCTTCGGCCACCCGGGGCAGCAGCCCCGCTACAGCGACCTCGAATGGGGTCACGAGCTGTACTGCTACGGGTTCTTGATCCAGGCAGGCGTCGCCCAAGCCCGGGCTCGGGGCGGGGGAGAGGGAAAGGGAGAGCTGACGAAAGTCGCCCTACGCGCCGCCGACCACATCTGCGCCACCTTCGGCCGGGGCGGCATCGAGCGCGTCTGCGGCCACGCGGAGATCGAGATGGCCCTCGTGGAACTGGCCCGGCTGACCGGCGAGCAACGCTATCTCGACCAGGCCGCGTTGTTCATCGACCGCCGAGGCCAAGGCACCCTGGCCGACGGCGAGTTCGGCCGTGTCTACCACCAGGACGACGTGCCCGTACGGGATGCCATGGCGCTGCGCGGTCACGCCGTCCGCGCCCTCTATCTCGCGTCCGGCGCGGTCGACGTGGCCGTCGAGACGGGAGATGAGGAACTGCTCGCGGCGGTCGTACGGCAGTGGGAGGCCGGGGTCGCCCGGCGCACCTATCTGACCGGCGGCATGGGCTCGCACCACCGCGACGAGGCCTTCGGCGACGACTTCGTCCTCCCGCCCGACCGCGCCTACTCGGAGACCTGCGCCGGCGTCGCCTCCGTCCAGCTCGGCTGGCGGCTGCTCCTGGCCACCGGCGACCCGCGCTACGCCGACCTCGCCGAGCGAACCCTGTTCAACGTGGTCGCCACCTCCCCGTCCGAGGACGGCCGGTCCTTCTTCTACGCCAACACCCTGCACCGGCGCCACCGGGGCGCCGTACCCGCCGCCGACGAGGTGAGTCCGCGCGCCCAATCGAGCCTGCGTGCCCCCTGGTTCGCGGTCTCCTGCTGCCCGACGAACGTGGCCCGCACCCTGGCCCAGCTCCCCGCCTACCTCGCCACGGCCGACGACCAGGGCGTCCAGCTCCACCAGTACGCCGACGCGGAGATCACCACGACCCTCACCGGCGGCCACACGGTCGCCCTCAGCGTCCGCACCGACTACCCGTCCGGCGGCAACGTGACGGTACGGATCGACAGCTCGCCCCCGGCCCACCCGTGGACCCTGTCGCTGCGTGTCCCCGCCTGGACGGAGGGCGCCACCGCCTACCTGGTCGACCCGGACGGAACCTGCCGTACGGTCGACCCGGGGACTGCGGAGATCACCCGTATGTTCGTCCCCGGCGACGAGATACGGCTCGAACTCCCCGTGGCCCCACGGTGGATCGCGCCGGACCCGCGCATCGACGCCGTGCGCGGCACGGTCGCCGTCCAGCGCGGCCCGCTGGTGTACTGCGCCGAGTCCGTGGACCTGCCGGACGGACATGAGGTGGACGCCGTACGGGTGGATCCGTCCGTCGAGCCGGAGGACGGGCCGGAAGGCACCGTGGTCGCGCCGGGTGAACTCGTCGAGCAGGCCGAGGTCGATCCGAGCCAGGCCGCATGGCCGTACCGGCCACTGGACCGGGCCACCGTTTCCGCCGCCGAGCGCGCGGGAATCGTCCTGGTCCCCTACAACTCCTGGGCGAACCGCGGCCCTTCGACGATGCGCGTGTGGCTGCCGACGACCACAGAGCCGTAAACCCCGGTCCCCCGAACCCCACGATCGGAGCCCGAGATGAACCAACCCCCCACCCGTAGAGGCCTGTTGAGACTCGCGGCCGGAAGTGCGGCCGCCACACCCCTTGCGTACGCGATACCGGCGGCGCACGCGGCCGCCCCGGAGTTACCCGCGTCAGGTGCCACCCTCCCCACGCTCGCCCCGCCCGCCACCTGGGTTGTACACCCCTTCCCCCTCGACCAAGTCACCCTGGGCGAAGGCGTGTTCCGCCGTAAGCGCGACCTGATGCTGGAGTACGCCAGGGCCTACCCGGCTGACCGCATCCTGGCCGTCTTCCGCGCCAACGCCGGGCTCGACACCCGGGGCGCGCAGCCGCCCGGCGGCTGGGAGACCGCCGACGGCAATCTGCGCGGCCACTTCGGCGGTCACTTCCTCACCCTCGTGGCGCAGGCGTACGCCGACACCCGCGAGGCCGCGCTGAAGACCAAGCTCGACTATCTGGTCACCGCGCTCGGCGAGTGCCAACAGGCCCTGGCCGACCACGGATCGCCGAGACCGAGCCACCCCGGATACCTCGCGGCGTACCCGGAGACGCAGTTCGTCCTGCTGGAGAGCTACACGACCTACCCCACCATCTGGGCGCCCTACTACACCTGCCACAAGATCATGCGCGGCCTCCTCGACGCCCACACCCTGACCGGAAACCAGCAGGCCCTGACCATCGTCTCGAAGATGGGCGACTGGGTGCACAGCAGGCTGAGCCGTCTGCCCCAGGCGCAGTTGGAGCGGATGTGGTCGATCTACATCGCCGGTGAGTACGGCGGTATGAACGAGGTACTGGCCGATCTGTACGCCCTCACAGGCCGGGCGGAACACCTCGCCGCCGCCCGATGCTTCGACAACACCGCGCTACTGGACGCCTGCGCCGAGAACCGTGACATCCTCGACGGCCGACACGCCAACCAGCACATCCCCCAATTCACCGGCTATGTACGGCTGTTCGACCACACGGGGGAGACGGAGTACGCCACCGCCGCCCGCAACTTCTGGGGCATGGTCGCGGGTCCCCGGACGTACAGCCTGGGCGGCACGGGTCAGGGGGAGATGTTCCGGGCGCGGAACGCGATCGCGGCGACCCTCGGCGACAACAACGCCGAGACCTGTGCGACGTACAACATGCTGAAACTGAGCCGGCAGTTGTTCTTCCACACCCCCGACCCCGCCTACCTGGACTACTACGAGCGGGGGTTGACCAACCACATCCTCGCCTCCCGCCGGGACGCCCGCAGTTCGGACAGTCCGGAGGTCACGTACTTCGTCGGGATGGGTCCGGGAGTCGTGCGCGAGTTCGGCAACACCGGTACGTGCTGCGGCGGTACGGGGATGGAGAACCACACCAAGTACCAGGACTCGGTGTACTTCCGCTCAGCCGACGGTAACGCGCTGTACGTGAATCTCTATCTCGCGTCGACCCTGCGCTGGCCGGAGCGGAGCCTGGTCGTCGAGCAGACGAGCGACTATCCGGCCGAGGGCGTCCGTACCCTGATCTTCCGCGAGGGCGGCGGCAACCTCGATCTCAAGCTCCGGGTGCCGTCCTGGGCCACGGGAGGCTTCGCCGTCGCGGTCAACGGGGTTCCGCAGGCGGCGACTTCCGCACCCGGCAGCTACCTCACCCTGAGCCGGAACTGGCAGCCCGGCGACCGGATCACCGTCTCCGCCCCCTACCGACTGCGCGTCGAACGGGCCTTGGACGACCCCACGGTCCAGTCACTGTTCTACGGACCGGTCCTGCTGGTCGCCCGGAGCCAGGCCACGACCTTGCGCACCTTCTCCTTCTACAAGGACTTCACGCTGCGCGGCGACCTCGCCGCCACGGTGAGGCCCGAGGGCCGTCCGTTGCACTTCACCACGCACGGTCTGACCCTGGCCCCCTTCCACATCGCCGACACCGCCCGCTACCACGCCTACTTCAAGCGCTCCGAGCCCGTCGTGGTGTTCGGCACGGCGACCTCCGGCGTACCGAACCGCGCCCGCCCGGACGGCCTGACCTTCCTCGACGTGCTCTGGGAGCGGGCTCCCTTCGCCACCCAGGGGGCCTTCCTGGACGCGGTCCGGGTCCTCGCCGACGGTTGGCTGGCGCAGGGGCTGTTCAGCCGGACGGAGCGGGACGCGGTCGTCGCCGCCGTCCGGGCGAACCTGAGGCGTTGACGCCTGTGGAGCCGCAGAGCCAGCCGTCAGGCAAGACTCTCCGCCGTGTCCTTGACCTTCTTCGGCGCGCGGAGAGCCAGGTAGAGAGCGACACCCCACCCGATGACCGATCCGCCGAGGAACACATTGATGATGAGGATCAGCCACCGGTCCTTCGACCCACGGTTGAATGCGATGTACGACGGCAGCAGATAAAGCACGGCAAGAGCCAAAATGACGACTGCGGTCAGTGCACTTCCCACAACTCACACCCCAACTGGAACGGTATTTTGCAAACCGCAACTCTATGCTGCCATGTGCATAACAGGCCAGATTCGGCGTGTTGTCAGTGTCGTCAGCGTCGTACGAGTGCGATCCGGTACGTCGTCGTCCGCGTCCCGTCCTCACCGGTCACCGTGACGACGGCCCGCGTCCGGCCGTGCTCGCGGATCGTCTCGACCGTGACGTTCGCGTAGGGGTCGCGAGCCGTCGCCGTGACCACGGCCCGCGCCGGATCGCGGGTCGTGGCCCGGTAGCCGGTCGTCCCCGGGTCGAAGGCCGCGACCGGGACTCCGGCCACTTCGATCGACGCGGCGGCCGAATCCGAGGAGACGCCGGGGGACTTGGCGTACACCTCGACCTCGCTCATCGTGACGTAACCGCCCTGACGCGCCGTCATGACCACACGCACCCCGGTCGCCGGCCCCGCCGCCAGCGGTACGTCGATCACCGGCGTGCCCTCGGTCCCGACCGGGACGGGGTCGCCCGCGTCGGTCCATGTGCCGCTGTCGGCGTCCTGGACCTGCACCTTGAGGCTCTCCGGGAAGGACGCGTTGGACCCGTCCCGGTGGAAGTACGCGACGATCCTGCTCAGATCGCGGGCCTTCGGCAGCGTGAACGTGACGGTGTCCGAGGGGTTCTTGGTGTTCCCCGGCTTCCAGTTGGACCACGCCTTCTCCGACAGGTCGCCGTTGCGCAGCCGCTCCGCCGAGTAGCCGCTCTCGGTGAAGGTGGCGGCGACGGAGACGTCCGGGCCGGGCGCGATGTTCGTCGCCACCGGCTCCGTGACCTGGACGCGTACGGTCGCGTCGGCCGCACCGCCGCCGACGATCCGGGCGGTGCCGTGGAGAGTGACGACCCCGGTCGTGCCGTACGCCCCATCGGGCGCCGGGTCCCAGGTCACCGGCAGGTCGGTCCGGCCGCCGTGCGCGCCGACGCCGACGACCGTGGTGGGCAACTCCGGTTGGCCGCCCAGGTAGGTCTTGGCACGGCCGGGCAGGGTCGAGGCGATCGTGTCGACGGTGACGACCGCCGTCGCCGGGACGGTGCGTCCGAGCGCGTCGGTCGCCTCACCCCTGACCCGTACGGTCCCGGGATGACGCCAGGCCCGGTCCGACGGCACGTTCCACACGACGGGGAGGGCGCCCCGGGAACCGTCCCGGAACACCGGCGTCACCGTGGTCGGCAGCTCGGGCCGCAGACCGGGGACGGTGAACACCTTGGCGGACTCGGTGCGCAGGACCGTCTCGTCGGGCACCGCCCAGCGCTGGTTCGCGGCCGAAGTCGGCGTGTACGTCGACACCTTGGCGCCGTCCGCCGAAGACTGGCCGGTGACATCGAGCAGGCGGCCGGTGGCGGCGTTGACGAAGGTCCAGGTGTTGTCGCCGGTGGTCGACAGGATCCACTGGGCGGCGGCGTCGGGCTCTCCGGTCGGCGGGTCTTCCAGCACGGCCAGGTTGTCGCGTACGGCGAGTTGTCTCCCCGTCGTGGCGGTGGTGAGGGCGTAGCGTTCGCGGTTCTCGGTGCCGGGCGTCAACTGCCGTACGGACCAGAGCTGTTGGGGGTTCGTCGCGTCGGTCGTGCGGATGACGACGCCGGTGCCGTCGTCCGACGGAGTGAGCGACTTGCCGCTCTGGGCGCCCTGGAGCCGGTAGACGTGGCCGGGCTGTACGAGGGCCGCGTCCTTCGCCACGCCGCTGACACCCTCGACCAGGAAGGTCGTGACCGACTTCGCGGGGACGGTGAGCGTCGCCGACCTGCCCGTCACCGGAACCGGTGTGCCCTGTACGAGCGCGCCGTCGGCGCTCGTCACCACGGGCGTGACGGAGGCCTGGCGCCCGACCTTGCCGAAGCGGGAGAGATCGAGGGTCACGGAACGCGCGGTCGTGGCGCTGTTCACGTGGACCGCCGTCGCCGCGCGGCCGGACGCCTTCACTGCGGCGACCGTGGACGGATCGTCGGTCTTCACGAAGTGGTCGCCCGGGCGGATGTAGTGGGTGAAGTTCCTGATCGTGTGGAACTTCGTGTTGGCCTTGATCGGGCAGGTCTCCAGGGTGTCCGTGGCCGTGCAGTTGAACGGGACATGGATGCTGCCCCAGTTCTTGCCGGCGGCGGCCTGCGGGATCGAGTCCTCGACGGGCTGCCAGAACACCCAGGCGGAGGGCTCCAGTTCACGCATGTCGTCGACCATCCGGGTGGCGATGCCGAGCCCCGGGTCCATGCTCGTGAAGTCGGTGCCCGTGCCCCAGGTGCCCTCGACCTCGCTCATCCAGAGCTTCCGGTCGGCGCCCTTGGCGATGTCCCGGGCACTGGTGCGCTGTCCCGTGCCGTAGGTGTGCACGTTGAGCTGGTCGACGGCGGCCCGGGCCTCGGCGCTGTAGGCGTTCCAGTTCTGGGTGAAGATACCGGGGTTCGTCTCGTCCATCGCGGAGATCGTGGCGTCGGTCTGTGCCCCGGCCAGCGCCTTGTCGAGGGCGAGAATCACCTCCTGCTGGAGTCCCGGACCGGCGTGCGCGCCTTCCTGACGACCGCCCGTGGGCTGGCCGTCGGCACCCAACTGGGTACCCCAGTAGTTGGTGTTGGGCTCGTTGAGTGGATCGATGGTGTCGAACTCGATCCCGTGTCGCTTCTCCATCTCCTCGGTGACCTTCACCAGATAGGTCGCGAACTCGTCGACCCGGTCCGCGCGGATCTGGTCCGTGCTCGCGTCGAAGCCCCCGGAGACATATCCGCTGACCGTCTGGAACCAGGGCGGCGAGTTGCTGAACGCCTCCCAGGTGGTGACCTTGTCCTTGATCTGGTCCACCCACCAGCGCTGGCCCGCGTCGGCGTCCCAGTCCCAGTGGTCCGGGTTGTTCGGGTCCCACCAGTCCATGTCCTTCTGGGTGGTGCCCTCGGGCGCCTTCCAGAAGCCGTCCATGGTCGCGCCGGCCTTCATGTAGTTGGTGCGGACGTCCGGGGCGTTGCCGCCGCCGATGTTGTAGCGCGCGATGTTGAGCGCGAGCCCGTCGTCGCCGAACAGCATGTCCACCAGCTGTCTTCTCACGGGCTCCGGATAGCCGCCCGTCGCGTTGGCGAACCAGACGAGACTCGTGCCCCAGCCCTCGAACTCCTGCTGCTGGTACGACGGATCGATCCGTACCGTGACCGCGCTCTGTGCCGCCGGGCCCGCGTCCGCGCCCGCTGCGGACGGTGCGATCACGAGTCCCGCACCGAGCACCAGAGGAACCGCTGGAGCCAGTACCCGGACGAGGCGACGGCGATGCCGAGGGGACACGGCACTCCCTTCAACGGAGACGAATACACGGAGACGAACAGAACCGAACAGAAGGAATCGCGTTCACATGCTTGATTACGGGAATGAACACGTCAAGATGGTGGGCACGTTTCCTCTTCGGTCCTCCCCCCCCACAGGAGCCCCCATGAGTTCAGAGTCGAGTTCTCGGCGATCCCCTTGGCGCAACAAGGCAGTTGTGGCCGCCCTGGCAGCCGCGATGCTGGCAGGTCCCGGCATCGCACAGGCGGCACCGCAGCCGGCACCGGTCGCCGGCGAACGGGCCGCGGCGGCCACCATCACCTGGACCCTCGTCAGGGCGAGCAACCCCACGACGGACCAGCAGAGTGCGTACAACCTCATCACCACGGCCATGAACGCCGCCGTGGCCCGCTACAACAACCTCAGCGACCTCGGGAAGACCATCACCGTCCGCTACGAGCCCGGCGTGCCCACCGCGGACGGCAACATCAACGGGACCATCCGCTTCGGCAGCAACCGCAGTTACATGACCGAGCGGACCGCCCTGCACGAGATCGCCCACACGATAGGCGTGGGCACCAGCTCCGGCTGGTCCTCGCTGGGCGGCAGCGGCACCTGGACCGGCGCGCAAGCCACGGCGCTGGTACGGCAGTTCGACGGATCGAGCGCCAAGATCTCCACCGGCGGCGGCCACTTCTGGCCGTACGGCCTCAACTACGAGAACGAGTTCTCCGGTACGGCGGCCGATCGCCATGTCCGGATCGTCGCCGCGATGAAGGCCGACGGACTGTAGGCGGCCTGACGGGCATGAGGAGTTGGTGCCTGATGACAAAGGTGCCAACGGGAGCTGCGTTCTTGTGAGCACCGCCTGATCGCGTGGTCCCCGCGGTCCTACGGTCCCGCTATGAAGACGAGTCGCAGCAGAGGGAGTTCGTGGCGCAGCACCGCGCTTGCGGTGCTGCTGACCACCGGGACGCTCACCGTGGTGGCCCCGGACGCGCGAGGTGAAAGCACGCGCACCGAGGCCCCCGTGGCGTCGTCCAGCCCGGGTGCGGTCGCCGGGGTGACGGAGACGGTGGTCCGGGTGAAGGCACCGCTGCCGGCGTCCTTCGGGGCCCGGCCGGCGGCGTGCGACTGGCTGTCGTACCTGCGCTACCGCTCCTCCGACGGGCCCGCGTCTTCGGCCGACGCCGACCGGATCCTCGTCGCCCAGCCGGGCATCCTGGAAGGCGCCGGGGCCTTCGACAGCGTCGCCCGCAACACCGTGGCGCAGGCCGCCGAGCGCGGGCTGCACATCGAGTTCTGGGCGCTGGACCGGCGCTCCAACTGCCTGGAGGACCACACCGGTACCGACTCCGGCGACCAGCACACGGCCGTCGACTACTACTACCGGGGCAAGCAGGTCGAGGGCCGTACGTTCGCCGGGTTCCTCGGCAACGACAAGCTCGGATGGATGGCGAAACTCGGCATCGAGCAGACCGTCCGCGACCAATACGCCCTGCTCACCGCCGAGTTGCCCGACCAGGCGCTGCGCGAGGAGAAGGTGCTGTGCGGCGGGCACTCCCTGGGCGGGGTGATCACCGGGTACTTCGCGGTCGCCGACTTCGACGGCGACCCGGCCACGACGGCCGACGCCGGACACCGTCAGTGCGCGGGCTACTTCGCCCTCGACACCACCGTCTCCACCTCGCTCGCCGACCTGAGCGGCAGCATCCCGGACGACACCAACCTGCCCGACATCGGCCTCGGTTACGGCGTCGTCCAGGCCGGGCTCGACAGCGGAGTGCTGCCCCGTTCGCTGTCCGCGCCGGTCCTGCTCAACGCCGAGACGATGACCCTGCTGGCCATCGCGGGCCTGGGTGCCGTACGGGACGGGGGCGGCGAGGCCGACCTGCCGTCGTATCTGCCTGCCAACGTCAACATCGAGGCGACGAACCGCTTCCTGTTCTCCAAGGACGCCGGTGTCTTTCTCACCGGCACACCGGCCGTGAAGGACTTCCGGCTCACCAACGAGGCGGTGCTCGGCGCGCTGCTGGACGACAACTCCGTACCGCTGGCGTTCCTGCAGAGCAGCGTGGGGTTCTTCGACGGCGGGCCGATCGTGGACAAGACCTTCCCCGTCGCCAACGGCGGTGACCAGCAGCCGGGGCTGTTCGGCACCGCGTACAAGGCCATCCCGGACCGGCCGCACGGGCCGCTCTACACGTGGCGGAACTACGACCGCGTCGGCGATCCCGACGACCCCGGATACCGGTCGGCGGACGGGACGCCCTTCACCGGCGCGGGCAAGGAGGTCACCGACATCCAGGAGCTGGCCCGCAGTCTCGCCGAACAGCCGCTCGACTTCACCGAGCAGTACTTCCCGACCAAGCTGGTCACCGACCTCCAACTGGCCACCTCCCCGCAGGTGAAGCGGCTGATCGTGCACCCGGAGGGGCTCACCGCCAACCCGACACTCACCGTGCTCGCGGGCGACGGACTGCTCGCGGGCCGGGTCCCCGCCGACCTCGATCCCGTGGTCGCCGACGGCTACCAGCACCTTGATGTGCTGACCGCGGCTCCCGAGCAGAACAACGGCCGTCCGGAGCCCGTCTCCACGAGCCTCACGGAGTTCGCCCGGGATCCCCAGTAGGTCCCTCGCAGCTCCCCAAGAGTTCCCCCATGGAAGAAGGGCCCGGGAGGAATTTCCTCCCGGGCCCTTTCCTGCCCTGTACGGCCTTCGGCTCAGACCTTGGTCGCGGCGAAGTCGGCCGCCGCACCCGCGTTCGCGGTGTAGCCGAGGTGGGCCAGTACGTCGTCGCCGCCGTTCTCGCAGATGGGGTCGCCCTCGGCGCAGAAGTCGATGGTGCGGCTCTGGTAGGTGCCGGTGACGCTCTTGCCGATGGCCCGGATCGGGTTGCCGAACAGCAGCAACGCGGCGACCCTCGGCTCCAGCGCGGCCGGAATGGTGGCCACGATCGGGCTACCGACCACCGCGCCGGCGCTGCTGATTCCGACGGAGTTGTCGACGACGTTCGCGCCCTGCGAATATCCGACCAGAATGAAACGCTGGCTCGGACAGGAAGCCGCCTGGCTCCTGACGTGGTCCACCAGATCCGAGTTGCCCTGGGCGGCCGAGGTCAGGGAAAGGTCCGCCGGATAGTCCACCTTGTAGCTGGACAGGCTTTTGCCCGTCAGTTTCCGCTGGAGCGCGGAATACACCGGGTCGCCGACGATCGCGCCGAGCGTGCCCGGCTCGAACGTGCCCCGAGCAGCGACGACGTCGATGTCGGTACAGGCGGCGGCGGTCACGGCGGCGGACGCGGCGGGTGCCGGGACCGTGGTCAGTGCGGCCCCGCCGGCGAATGCGAGCGCGGCGAGACAGTAGCGGATAGGCATGGGGGATCCTTTGCGGGTGAGGCGTGTCAGCGCCTATGGAAAAGGACGTCCCGAACGTATTCGCGTTGCCGCACTGAGGGTTATGGACGGGAATTCAGGAATTCCTCGCCTTTTTGTGCCGAGGTGAGTGCCAGGATCAGATCCAGACGCGTACCCGGATCGTGCAGCTCGGCCTCGCCGAAGAGTTTCTCCAGCTGGCGCAGGCGATAGCGGACCGTCTGCGGGTGGATGTGCAGCCGGGCGGCGACGTCAGGCACGTTGCTGCCGCTGAGCAGCCACGCGATCAGTGTCTCTGCGAGCCTGCCGCGCTGCTGCTCCGAGACCGTGTCGAGGGGAGCGAGGACACGCGCCCGGAGCTGGTCGAGCATCGGCTCGTCGCTGTGCAGCAGCAGGGTCGACAGGTGGTCGGCGCAGCGCACGACCCCCTGCCGGGGAAGAATCCCGCGCCCCATCAGCCCGAGGGCCCGGGTGGCCCAGTGCAGCGACCTGGCGGCCTCGGTCAGCGGCACAGTCGGCCCGATCGCCGCCGGCCGCCCCCGCAGTGCGAGGGTGAACGCCCGCCCGCCGAAGCCGCCCGAGCCGTCCGGGTCGGGCACCAGCATCCGCGGCGGCCGGGTCTCCATGTCGACCAGCGCCCCTGCCGCCACCAACGGCCGCTCCTCGTCCCGTTGTTCGGGCGTGGCCGCGAGGACGACGACCGCGACGTACGGCGGTACGGTCCACCGGGCGCCGTGCGCCAGGTCCCGCACCGCCTCCGGGGACACCGGCCCCTCGCCCAGCAACAGGGCGAGCAGCCGGCCCCGGCGCCGTTCCAGCTCGTCCGTGGAACGCAGCTGCCCCTCCGCGTACCCCGCCGCCGCGGCCTCGGCGACCTCGTGCACGGTCCGGAACGCCAGCTCGCCCAGCCCGGCCATGACCGAGGAGTCAAGCCCGAGTTCCTCTGTCGTCCGGCCCAGCAACCGCCAGGCGTGCAGCCCGCCGACCCGCAGCGCGGACTGCAGCGTTTCGAGGCTGTGTCCCTCCAGCGCCTCGCCGCGCCCCAGTTCGTGGTAGATCGCGGTGATCGAGTCTCCCCGGGCGCGCGGGTCGGCGATGTGGTCGACGAACAGGGTGAGCGCCTGCACGACCCCCGATCTGAGGAGCGCGCGGCTCGATCCGTCGAACGACCGGGCGGCGTACTCCGGGACCTGGGTGAGTACCTCCGCCTCCACCTCGTCGGCGACGGCCTCCAACTGGTCGCGCAGCAGTTTGGCCAGTTCGGCCGGCACAGGGGTCGCTCCGGAGCCGTCCGGGGCGCCGTGCGGGGAGGGGGTGGCCACGGCGGGCCCTCCTTTCACCCGGAGACGGCTCACCCTAGGGCTGTTGCCCGTGGGGCGGGGGACAAGTCCAGGGTTGGACGGACGTCCCCTGCGCTCCGTTCCGTGCCCCGACGGCACGGGCCTCACTCCGGCACCCCCAGCGCACCGGCGAGCATCGGCCACGACGCGCTGAACTCCCCTTTCCAGTAGGCCCAGCTGTGTCCTCCTCCCGCGTAGTAGTGGGTGGTGACCGGGACACGGAGCAGGGCGAGCGTGTCGGTGAAGGCGTGCGCGGAGAGCCACAGCGCGCTCTCCAGCGCCTCGGGCAGCCAGTCCCCGGTGCCGCCGACGATCCCGCTGCCGCTGGAGACGTACAACGGGGTGCCGCGCAGCCCCTCGGCGCGGGCCCGCGGATTGAAGTCGCGCCAGGTGAGGAGGTTCAGCAGCGGGCTGCCCCAGAGGGAGCGGGGCGCGAGGTCCTCACGGGCCACGATGGCGTCCACGAGAGGGGGCACCCCGGGTGCGGTGGTGTCGAGGATGCCGCTGTACGAGGCCGCCGCCGCGAACATGCCCGGATGGCGCGCCGTGTGCGCCATCGCCCCGTAGCCGCCGGTGGAGACCCCGGCGACCGCCCGGACACCGGAGGCCCGGTACCCACGGGCGAGCAGCGCGGGGACCTCCGTGAGCTGGAAGGTCTCGTAGTCGGGCCCACCG
The DNA here is from genome assembly GCF_053593675.1 of Streptomyces sp. NPDC002156. Taxonomy (NCBI): domain Bacteria; kingdom Bacillati; phylum Actinomycetota; class Actinomycetes; order Kitasatosporales; family Streptomycetaceae; genus Streptomyces; species Streptomyces sp. NPDC002156. The sequence goes on from NZ_JBSFDA010000071.1 coordinate 24,575, forward strand.
CGCCAGGCACTGGGAATGCCGGTGGGCCCCGCGTCCGGCATCGCCACGATCAGGTCCCGGCCCTCGGTGAACGCCTCGATGTCCGTCTCCCGGGTCCAGGACGTGTAGTCGTCGTGGGCGCCGTGCAAGAGGTAGAGGACGGGGTAGGTCCGCCCCGGCTGGGTGTCGAACCCCGACGGCAGGATGAGCCGCACCGGCGCGCTGCGGCCCAGGGCGGGCGACGACACAGAGACGTCCAGGGTGCGCGGACCGAGGCGGGTCGCGGCGTGCGCGGTGGCGGTTCTCGCCCCGAGCAGCCCGGTGAGCCCGACGGCGGCGGCTGCCTTGGCGACGGTCCGTCGGGACACTCCTGCGGCGTGGTGGTGGGACATGGCGGCTCCTCGTGGTCCGGTTCAGCGGCTGTGCTCGTCGAGCGCGCACCGCAGATGGGCGGCGATCTCGTCGACGTACGGCGGGTCGAGCAGCGACAGATGGTGCCCCGCGACCGGAACGACCGTCAGGCGCGGACACACCTCGTCCCAGCCGAGCGCCTCGTCGTCCCGCTCGTACGCCGGGTCGCGCACGGTGTGCGGAGCGGGCTCGGTGGCCCGGTAGAGCACCACCCGCCCGCCGTAGGGCCCGAGTTCGTGCGCCTCGCCGATCCTCAGGTCCAGATACGAGGAGCGCTGATGCTCCAGAGCGGCGGGCGGTACGTCGACGGCCGCGCGCAGGGCCCGCAGCACGGTGTCGATGCGCTCACCGTCGTCGTCCATCGCCAGCAACTCGTCGTACGGCAGCTCCAGTTGGACCCCGTACGCATCGGCGACATGACGGGCGAAGCCCGTGAAGTGGGCGCGGATCCGGTCGGCCGGAGTGTCGCCGGGCCGGGGGAGTGGCCGTACGGAGTCGAGGAGCGCCACGAGCCCGACCTCCCGCCCGGCGGCGGCGAGTTGCCGTGCGGTCTCCTGAGCGACGAAGCCACCGAAGGACCAACCGGCAAGTAGATACGGCCCGTTGGGGTGGGCGGCGGTGACAGCCTGGGCGTAGAGCTGCGCCTTCTCAGTCACCGTACGGGCGTCCGGGAGCCGTTCCAGGCCGTGCACCGGCCGTTCCTCGCCGAGCCGTTCGACGAGCGTCCGGTAGACGTCGGTCGTACCGCCGGCGGCGTGGACGAGGAAGAGCGGGGCACCGGAGCCGGTGGCGCGCAGGGTGCGCAGAGGGGCGGCCGACTCGCCTGTGGGGAGCGCCTGTTGGAGGCGCTCGGCCACGGCCTCGACAGTGGTGGCGCCGAGCAGCTCGCGCAGGGGCAGCTCGATCCCGAACTCGCCTTCCAGGGCGGTGCGGATACGGACCGCCATCAGGGAGTCCAGTCCGAGGTCCGCCAGCGCGGTGGCGGGCGTGATACGGGTCGCCGGGTGACCGGTGACGGCGGCGATGTGGTGCCGCAGCCGTCCGGCGACGGACGTGTCCGGTACGTCCGCCTCCTTGGCGGCGGGTGTCGCATGCCTGCCGTCCGTCCACCAGTGCCGGACGTGCCGCCAGCGTGGCGCGGGCAGGTCGATGACGTGGCCCGGTGGCAACGGCAGTCGCCCGCCCGCGCAGTACAGGGCGCCCACCTGGGCCAGGAACTCGGCGTAACTGTCGGCGTCGCGGCGCAGGGTGCCGATGGCGAGGGCGCCGGGCGCGGTGTCGGTGATCGCCCTGGTCAGGACCGGGTGGGGCGAGATCTCGACGAAGGCGGTGTGACCGTCGGCGTGGGCCGCAGCGACGGCCTGGTCCAGGCGCACGGGCCGTCTCAGGTTCGCGGCCCAATGGGCGGCGTCGAAGAGGGAGTCGCCGCGCGGGTCGTCCAGGACGGTGGAGTAGACGGGGACACGGGGTCGGCCGCCCGCCATGTCGGCCAGGGATTCGGTCAACTCCGGCAGCAGCGGATCGACTTGGGGGGAGTGCCCGGCGCCGACGACATGCAGGGCGCGAGCGGTCCGCCCTTCCTGCTCCAGCCGCCGTACCAACCGGGCCACCGCGGCCTCCTCCCCGGTGACGACCTTCTGTCCGGGCGAGGAGTGGACGGCGACGCAGACGCCGGGGAAGTCCCGTTCCAGGGCGTCGAGTTCACCGTCGTCGAGGTCGACGACAGCCATGGCGCCGCCGCGCAGTCCGCTGAGTAACCGGGCCCGTACGGCGACCACCCGGGCGGCCTCCGACACGTCCAGTGCGCCCGCGCACACCGCGGCGGCCACCTCGCCCACGGAATGGCCGATGACGGCGGCGGGCTCGACACCGTACGAGCGCCACAGCTCGGCCAGCGCCAACTGGAGCCCGAACAGCACGGGTTGGGTGACTTCGAGCCGGTCGAGGTCGCCGCCGGACGCCAGCTGGTCGTACAGGGACAGCCCGCACTCCGGGGCGATCTGCGCGTCGAGCTTCTCGACGGCGGCGGCGAAGGCGGGCTCCTCGGCGAGCAGCCGACGCCCCATACCGGCCCACTGGCTCCCGTACCCGGAGAAGACCCACACCGGCCCGCGCCCGACGAGGTTCCGCGTGTCCGTCACGAGCCGTGGATGAGGGAGCCCCTGCGTCAACGCGCCCAGCCCGTCCGCGAGTTCGGCACGGTCGCGGGCGACGATCGCCGCGCGTACCGGCCCTCGCCCACCCCGCCCGGCGAGCGTGCGTGCCACGTCGGCGGGGTGGGCGGCGCCGCCCTCGGGCGTCCGGAGCCAGTCGGCGAGCCGGGACGCCGTGTCGCTGAGACGGACGGTGTCGACGTCGGAGAGGAGGTGGAGGCGGGGCACCGGGTCCTCCTCCCGGGGCGGCGGGAGGACCTCGGGCCGCCATTCCTCCAGTACCGCATGGGCGTTGGTGCCGCCGAACCCAAAGCCGGACACCCCGGCGGTGGCCGTACCGCCGTAACGCGGCCACGGCTCGCACTCGGTGACCACCCGCAGCCGTACGTCGTCGAGGGCGCTCCCGTCCGTGCAGTGCAGGGAGGGTGGGATGACGTCGTGGTGCAGTGCGAGGACCGTTTTCACCAGTCCGGCGATGCCAGCGGCGGCCTCCAGATGGGCGAGGTTGCCTTTGACGGAGCCGAGCAGCAGCGGCTGGTCGGGGTCGCGGCCGGCGCCGAGTACGGCACTGAGCGCGCCCGCCTCGATCGGGTCGCCGAGCCGGGTGCCGGTGCCGTGGGCCTCGACGTGGTCGATGTGGGCGGGGGAGAGTCCGGACCGGGCGTAGACGGTGGTCAACAGGGCTTGCTGGGCAGCGGGGTTGGGGGCCAGGAGGCCGTTGGAGCGGCCGTCGGAGTTGACGGCCGTGGCGCGGATGACGGCAAGGACGCGATCGCCGTCCCGCTCGGCGTCGGACAGCCGCTTGAGCAGTACGGCCGCGCAGCCCTCGCCGCGTCCGATGCCGTCGGCCGCCGCCGAGAACGGCTTGCACCGCCCGTCCGGCGCGAGGGCACCGGCCCGCTGGAACGCAACCCCGACGGTGGGGGAGAGCAGCAGGTTGACCCCGGCGGCGATCGCCGTGTCGCTCTCACCGGTGCGCAGGCTGACACAGGCGTGATGCACGGCGACCAAGGACGACGAACAGGCGGTGTCGACGGCCATGCTCGGCCCCCGGGTGTCCAGCACATACGCCAGCCGCCCCGCCGTCACGCTCAGCGCCCCGCCCGCAGGGGCCCAGGGATCGACGGTCGCCGGGTCGGCGCCGGTGAGCGAGCCGTACTCGGCGGCGGAGACGCCGATGAAGACCCCGGTGGCGGTACCGGCGAGGGACGCGGCCGGGACGGCGGCGTGGTCGAGGGCCTCGTGGACGACCTCCAGGAGGATCCGCTGTTGCGGGTCCATCACCGCTGCCTCTCGCGGGGTGATGCGGAAGAAGTCCGCGTCGAACCCGGTGATGTCGTCGAGATAACCGCCGTACAGGGGCGCGTCGGAGGGCGGAAACGCCCCGAAGTCGCGCCACCGGTCCTCCGGAACCCGGCGCACGGCGTCGACGCCGTCGGCCAGCAGCCGCCAGTAGTCACCCGGCCCGTGCACACCCCCGGGCAGCCGACAGCCGACCCCGATGACCGCGACGGGCTCGTCGGCCGTCGCCGGGGCAGGCGCCTGAGCGACCCCTGTTCCTGTCCCTGTCCCCGGCCCCGTCTCCGCGCGGCACAAGTACGCCACCAGGGCATCCCCGGTGGGCGCCTCCCACAGCAGCGTCGCCGCCAGCTCACGACCCGTCGCCCGCGACAGTTCCCCGGCCAGCACGACCGCGTCCCGCGAGGACATGCCGAGGTCCGCCAACGGCCGGTCCATGGGCACGTCCTCGACAGCGGTACCGCCCCACGCGGCCACCCGCTCGGCGACCAGCCGACGCAACCGGCCCTCGTCGTCGCCGCCGCTCATCCCGCCGCCTCCGGCCCGTAGGCACCTTCCAGATAGCGCTGCCGGGTCAGCGCCCGGGCCACCTTGCCGCTGGACGTACGCGGAATCGCGCCCGGCGGTACGAGGAGGACGTCCGCGAGCCGCAACCCGTGCCGTGCCGAGACGGCCGCGCGCACGGCACGCACCAGTCCCGGTACGTCGATCTCCGCGAAGCCGGTGCTCCGTACCCGCTCGGCCACGACAACCACCCGCTCGCCCGCGTCACCCGCCACCCCGAACGCGGCGAGCCGATCGCGCCGCACGGCCGGGTCCGCGTCCTGGACCGTGGCCTCCACGTCCTGCGGATAGTGGTTGCGACCGTCGACGACGATCAGGTCCTTCAGCCGCCCGGTGACGATCAACTGCCCGTCCAGGAAGGTCCCGAGGTCGCCGGTGCGCAGCCAGCGGCCGCCACCGTCCGTGCCGTCGGCGAACTCGGCGCCGAACACGCGTCGGCTCTGCTGCTCCCGATTCCGGTAACCACGCCCCACGTTGGGCCCCTGCACCCAGATCTCGCCGATCTCTCCCTCGGACAACCGGGCGCGGGACACGGGATCGGCGATCCGTACCCGCTGGCCCGCCGGAGTCCCGCAGCCGGCCAGTGTCACGGCTCTGGGATCGTCGGCCCGCGCGGGTAACGCCTTCCCGGTGGCGAGGGCGTCGCGGTCGAGCGCGAACCGGCGCAGCGGCTCCCCGGGTCTGCCGGCGCTGACGAAGACGGTGGCCTCGGCGAGCCCGTACGACGGACAGTGGACGTCAGGCGCCAGCCCCTGGGCGGCGAAGGCGGCGTGGAAGCGGTCGGCCGTGCCGGGGCGGACCGGTTCGCTGCCGTTGATCAGCGCGGCGACACCGTCCAGCCGCAGTCCTGATCTCTGGGCCTCGGTGACGGTCGAAGTGCAGTAGTCGTAGGCGAAGTTGGGCGCCGCGCTCAGCGCACGCGGATGCGCGGCGAGCAGCCGCAGCCAGCGCACCGGTTCGTGGAGGAACGCGGCCGGATCCATGAGCACCGACAGCAGCCCCCGTACGACAGGGGCGGCGACACTCAGGACGAGCCCCATGTCGTGGTACAGCGGCAGCCAGCCCACACAGGTCACCGAACGGTCGTCCACACCGTAAGCGGCCAGCGCCTGACGGGCGTTGGCGACGACATTGCCGTGAGTGATCTCCACGCCCGCCGGGGAACGGGTCGACCCGGACGTGTACTGGAGGTAGGCGACCGCGTCGTCGTGCGGGGTGACCGACAGCAAGTCCCCGGCGGTGTCGGGCACTTGGTCGACTGCGATGACCCGCACCGGCAGGACGCGGGCGCAGAAGTCCCGTACGTCGTCAAGAAGGTGACTGTTCGTCACGACGGTCGCGGGACTCGCGTCCCCCAGTACGGTGGCGAGCCGGTCGCCGTGTCCGGGCAGGCCGGGCGGATACAGCGGTACGGCGACGAGTCCTGCCGTGAGGGCCGCCAGGAACGCGGTGACGTAGTCCGTACCCTGCGGGCACAGCAGCGCGACCCGGGATCCGGGCTCGGCCTCCTCGGCGAGCCGGGCGGCCAACTTCCGTACGCGCAGATCCAATTGGCGCCAGGTCATGGTGCGGTGGACGCCGCGCGAGTGCGGGGCGGGATGGTCGACGAAGGTGAACGCCCGGCGGTCGGGGGTGGTTTCGGCCCAGTGGCGTACGTACTCCGGGAGACTCCGGTGGGCGGGGGCGAGCGGGGGGCGGCGGCTGTCCATCGGGCATGGCTCCTCACATCGCGTAACGGCGGGACTCACGACTTCACGAGCACTCGGGCGGCTCAGACGTCTCAGATAGGTCAGATAAGTCAGAGAGGTCAGAGGGGGATGTTGCCGTGTCTGCGCGTCGGCATCGGGGCGCGCTTTCCGCGCAGTGCGCGCAGGGCGCGGACGATGTGGGTGCGGGTGTCGCGCGGGGCGATCACGGCGTCGACGTACCCGCGTTCGGCGGCCAGGTAGGGCGTGCCGTGCGTGCTCTCGTACGCGGTGACGAGACTGGCGCGCAGGGTCTCCGGGTCGTCGGCGGCGGCCAGTTCGCGCCGGTGCAGGATGCCCACCGCGCCCTCGGCGCCCATGACGGCGATCCGGGCGGTGGGCCAGGCGAGGTTGATGTCGGCGCCGAGGTGCTTGGAGCCCATGACCGCGTACCCGCCGCCGTACGCCTTGCGCACCACCACCGTCACCTTCGGGACGGTCGCCTCGGCGTACGCGTACAGGAGTTTGGCGCCGCGCCGGATGATCCCGGCCTGCTCCTGACGGACGCCGGACAGATAGCCGGGGACGTCGGCGAAGGTCAGCAGCGGGATGCCGAACGCGTCGCAGAACCGTACGAAGCGCGCGGCCTTCTCGGAGGCGTCGATGTCGAGGACACCGGCTGCGTGGAGTGGCTGGTTGGCGACGACACCGACGGAGGAGCCCTCGACGAGGGCCAGCGCGCAGATGATGTTCGGCGCGAACAGCTCCTGGATCTCCAGCAGTTCACCGCCGTCGACGACCGACCGCAGGATGTCCCGCATGTCGTAGGCCTGCCCGAGCCGGTCCGGCACGACCTCGTCGAGACACACGTCGGCGGGCGCCGCCGCGGGCGTGTACTGCGGGGGCCGCTCCAGGTTGTTGGCGGGCAGGTACGACAGCAGGTCGCGTACGGTGTCGAGGGCCTCCACCTCGTCGGCGGCGAGGAAGTGGGCGTTGCCGTTCACGGAGTTGCTGGTGCGGGCGCCGCCCAGATCCTCCGCGCTGGTGCGCTCCCCGGTGACCGCCTCGATGACGTCGGGCCCGGTGACGAACATGTGCGAGGCTCCGTCGACCATCACGGTGAAGTCGGTGATGGCGGGCGAGTACGCGGCCCCGCCCGCACACGGGCCGAGGACGACCGAGAGCTGGGGGATCACCCCGGACGCCTGGACGTTGCGGCGGACCAGCTCGGCGTAGAGGGCGAGCGAGGTGACGCCCTCCTGGATGCGGGCGCCGCCGCCGTCGTTGAGGCCGATCACCGGGCAGCCGGTCTTCATCGCCAGGTCCATCAGGGCGATCGTCTTCTCGCCGAAGGCCTCGCCCATGCTTCCGCCGAACACCGTGGAATCCTGGGCGAACACACAGACGGGACGGCCGTCGACCGTGCCGTGCCCGGTGACCACGCCGTCCCCGTACGGGCGAGGGCCGCCGTCGACGGTGGGCCGCGCCCGGACGAACTGCCCGGTCTCGGTGAACGAGCCCTCGTCCAGCAGCAGGTCGATCCGCTCGCGGGCGCCGTACTCCCCGCGTCTTCTCGGGCCGCCCTCCGTCAGTGCCCGCGCCCGACGGCTCTCCAGAACGGTGATGCGGTCGGCGGTGCGGTCGGGCACGTGCGTCGCCCAGGATGTTGTCGCCTCTAGCGTCACAGCCACCTCCGAAGTGGCTTTCGAATATGGCAGCGCCGGAGGAGCGGACCGGGTCAATCACCGTTCTGTGTGCGGGAGGTGAGTCCTGAGGGACCGGGGTTCGTCCGTGAGTGACAAGTGTGGGTGCTGTGCGACTGCTGTGTGTCAGGCGGGCTGCGGGACCGGCCTCCGGTCTCCCCAGCGCCGGGTGCGGTAGGAGCCCGCGAGGCGGCACAGTGCGTAGATGCCGAACGAGATCGTGGTGACGTACGGGCTGATGGGGATGGAGCTGCCCAGGGCCAGCAGGATGCCGCCCTCGATGGACAGCACGGCGAACACGACACTGAGCAGTGGCAGCAGCACCGGGGACGCGGTGACGCGGGCGGCGGCCGCGGCGGGTGTCACGACGAGGGTCAGGACCAGCAGCGCGCCGACGACCTGGACCGACAGGGCGACGGTGAGTCCGAGCACGATCATGAAGACGAAGGACAGCCCGCGCACCGGCACACCACGGGCCGCGGCGACGTCCGGGTCGGCGCTGGCGAACGTCAACGGCCGCCAGATGACGGCCAGGGCGACCAGAACCAGGGCGGAGGTGCCCAGGAGCCAGGTCATCTGCGGGGTGTCGACGGCGACGATCTGCCCGGTGAGCAGGCCGAACTTGTTGGCCGCGCGGCCCTTGTAGAGCGCGAGGAAGAGCACGCCGAGCCCGAGTCCGAACGGCATGAGGATGCCGATCGCCGAGTTGCGGTCCCGGGCCCGCGCCCCCAGCACCCCGATCGCACCGGCCGCGACGAGCGACCCCACGATCGAGCCCGCCACGATGTTCGTGCCCAGCAGCAGTGCCGCCGAGGCGCCCGCGAAGGACAGCTCGCTGATGCCGTGCACCGCGAAGGGCAGATCGCGCATGATGACGAAGACCCCGGCCAGCCCGCCGACGAGGCCGAGCGCGGCACCCGCGATGAGGGAGTTGCGGACCAGCGCCAGCAGCTCGCCGTAGTTCTCGAAGCTGAAGATCTGGTGCCAGACCCCCTCGGCGAGCGTCATCGGCGCACTTCCTCGGTCTCGAGAATGGTCTGGTTGGTGTGATGGGGGGGTGCGGCCGGTCCGTCGGGGGCGCCGACGACCACGACCCGGCCCTGGACGCGGAGGACGTCGACCCGGGTGCCGTACAGCTGCGACAACGACTCCGAGGTCAGGACCTCCTCCGGGGTCCCGACCCGGTGAGCGCCCGGCGCGAGGTACAGCACGCGGTCGACCAGGCCGAGGACCGGGTTGATCTCGTGGGTCACGAAGACCACGGACGTGCCGTGGGAGCGGCGGCGGGCGTCCACCAGTTCGGTGACGGCCCGCTGGTGGTTCAGGTCGAGGGAGAGCAGCGGCTCGTCGCAGAGCAGGATGCGCGGGTCGGTCGCCAGGGCCTGCCCGATCCGGACGCGCTGCCGTTCACCGCCGGACAGCATGCCGAGGGGGACATCGGCGTACGCCGACGCGCCGACCGAGGCGAGGATCTCGTCGACCCGGTGGCGGACGGCGCCCGTGCGCAGCCGGGGTCCGAAACGGTGCCCGTCGATGCCGAAGCGCACGAGATCGCGGGCCCGCAGCATGGCCTGCGCGGACAGTTCCGCCTGCTGGGGGACGTACCCGAGATGACGGCCGGCCTCGCGAGCGGGGCCACCGAGGACGGTCAGAGTCCCGGCGGACAGCGGCTGCCGGCCCAGCAGGGCCCGTACGAAACTGGTCTTGCCCGAGCCGTTCGGCCCGAGCACGGCCAGGAACTCACCCGGCCGTACATCCAGGTCGAGGCCCTGCCACACCACGCGCGCACCGTACGACAGTTCGGCGCCGCGCAGGCTGATCACCGCCTCCGGGGCGGACCGGCTCACTTGGCGAGCGCGCTCGCGAGCGCGTCGACGTTGGAGGTCATCCAGCCGAGGTAGTCCTTGCCTGCGGGCAGGGTCTCGGTCACCGGTACGACGGGAATGCCGGCCGCCTTGGCCGCGGCCTTGGACTTCTCGGTCTGCGGGCCGGAGGTCTGCTCGTTGTAGACGAGCGCCGCGACCTGCTTGTCGGAGAACACCGCCAGCGTGGCCTGAAGCACCCGGGGGGAGACGTCGTCGCCTTCCTCGATGGCCTCGCTGAACGCCTCGGGCGTCTTGTTGACGAGACCGCTGGCGGTGGTGAGATAGAGCGGCACGGGCTCGGTGATGGCGATGCCCTCGCCCGCGTGCTCCTTCTTGATCTGGGCTTCCTTCGCCTCCAACGCCGTGAGCTTCGTCTTGAAGGCCTCGGCGTTCTTGGTGAAGAGGGCGGCGTCGGCGGTGTCGGCCTTGCCGAGGGCGGTGGCTATTCGGTCGGCGATCTTCGCGACGGTCGGGAAGTCGTACCAGACGTGCTCGTTCAGCTCACCCCCCTTCGGGGCGGTCTTCCCGGAGACCTTGACGGCGTTGACGACCTCGGCGGAGGAACTGCTGCTCTTCAGCATGCGGTCCACGAAGTCGTCGTAGCCGCCGCCGTTCTCGACGACGAGCTTGGCCTTGGACAGCGCCAGCTGGTTCTGGGTGTTGGCCTCGTAGGAGTGCGGGTCCTGGTCGGGGTCGCTGATGATCGACGTGACGTCGACCTTCGCGCCGCCGATCTGCTCGACGATGTCGCCGTAGACGTTGGTGGAGGCGACCACGGCGACCTTCGACGAGGCGACCGGTTCCTGCGCACCGCTCCCGTCACCGCCGGAGTCCGACGAACTGCCGCACCCCGCGAGAAGGGCCAGCGAGGCGCCGGTGATCAGGGCGAGACGCCGGGACGGGGACGGGGACATGGATCCTCCACGAGAGCAGCATGCACAGGGGGCCCGGTCGGCACGCGACGGACCGGCATGCGCCACGGTAGATGGAAATGAATGTCAAGAACATGGCCGATTCCGATCGATATGGAAACCATTGCCAACCCTTGACGCGCCCCACGTCGCCCGGGAGAAGATCATGACGATGCCGCGAGAGGCAGGCAGGCGCCCCACGCAAAAGCAGAAGCCGAAGCCGGCACGCCACGCAGAAGCAGAAGGAGAGCCCGCTCCCATGAACCTGGTGGAATCGCTCCGGGCCCACCGCCTGCTGGCGATCGTACGAGGCAAGGATCCCGTCGCTGCCCTGCGCGCCGTGTGCACCCTCGCGGAGGAGGGCATCCCGGCCGTCGAGGTCTCGCTGACCACCGCCGACGCCCTGACCGTCATCCGGCGGGCACGCACCGAGCTGGGCCCCGACGCACTCCTCGGCGCCGGCACCGTACGCTCGGCCACGGACGCCGCCCGCGCGGTGGACGCTGGCGCGTCGTACCTGGTCACCCCGGCGCTGGTCGACGGTCTTGAGCCGTACGGCGTCCCCGTGCTGATGGGCGCCCTGACACCGACCGAGGTCGAGGCCGCCCTCGCCCGGGGCGCCGCCGCGATCAAACTCTGACGGCGCGGACATCCCGGCCCGGCTGCACCGGGCCGTCTCCACCGCGGCCTTCGCCGTCGCGACCCGGGGCGACTGGGAGGGCCTTCCGACGCGGCACGAACTCGGCTTGTTGGACGAGGCGGAGGGTACGACCATTCGCTGATCCGGGAGATCGCCGGTGGGCTGATGGGCATGCCGGCGGCGAAGTCGGGCGCCCCCGTCTCAGCTCGTGGCTCCAGCGTTCCAAGTCTGTTCCAAGACCCGTCTGCATAGTTCGGTAGCAGGCCGGTTCAGGAGCCCGGCCATGACTACGGAGAGGCGGACATCTGGGACAGCATCGGCTGCCCCCGCCACCATCTCGGCCAGCACGAGGAGGCCGTCATCGCCTACCGCAACGCCCTCCCCCTATGCCGAGGCGGACAGCATGGGCCGGCTCGGCGACACCCATCTGAGCGCGGGGCGCCCCGAGTTGGTGCGCGCCGGGTGGACCGCGGCCCTGCACATCCTCGAACGGCTCGGCCGCGCCGACGCCGACTGTCTGCGCGCCGAACTCCGCGAGCTTCCGGTACCGGACACCGCGTGTCGCCCTTTGCCTAGGCGGTCGTGAGCACGACAGAATCGCCATCGGGTACATCGCCCCCGGGTACGTGGACGGCCGATCGCTGGCGCCCGCCCGAGGCCATCACGCACCATCACGGGCCACCGCGCACGACCACGACGTCTTCGACACCTCGACGGCGTTCCGGCCGCGCGGGAATCCACCAACCCCAGTACCGGAAGGACGACATGATGGCCTCCTCCGAGGATCCGACGGCGGAGGCCGTCACGGCCCGGCCCGACCAGACCGACGCCGCGTCACTGCCTCTGCCACGCCGGTCGAAGGGCTCCTCGGCGATCGCCGAGGCCGCTGCCGCGCTGGGGTCCGCCGCCACCTCCGAACCCGAGGCCGTACCCGACCCCGAGTCCGTGCCCCCGCCGCCCATGTCCGCGGCGGCGGCCGAGTTCGCGGCACTCACCGGGACCCCGCCGGACACCGCGGTGCCCGGTATCCGTCCCGATGCCCCTGCCGGAGACACGGCTGACCACCGCGCCGGTGTCGCAGTCGCTCCGAGCCGGTCCGTGCCGCTGCTCGTGCGGTACCGCAAGATGCTGCTGGCGGCTGCCGTCGGCACCGGCGTCGGCGTCCTGCTGGTCGGCTCCGTGTTCCTCGTGAGCGGCGGCGGCGACAGCAAGGGGCGTCCGGCGGCTGCCGGTACCGGATCGGACACGGTCCCGGACGGCGGGGAGAACCCGGCCGCATCCGGCACGTTCGGCTCCGCCTCGCCGTCGGGCGGATCCTCCGCGCTGGAAGCCAACGCCACGAACGTGACCGAGCGGCCTGGCGGGCAGCCGACCCCGGGCGGCAGTTCACCGGCATCCGGCGACAACACCGGCGATGCGACGCCCGCTTCGAAGGGCGACACCGAGAACGGCGGGGCGCAGACCGGGAGTTCGCCCGGCGACTCCGCGCCGACCGTCGACTCCGGAGACGCCGACTCCGACGTGGTCAAGGGCGTGCTGGTCCGGGGCCACGCCTCCGGCCGCTGTATCGACGTGAGCGGAGGCAGCTTGGCGGACCACACCCGCCTGCAGATCTGGGACTGCACGGGCGCCGCCCGCCAGAAGTGGCAGTTCTCGTCGGACGGGACCGTCCGCGCCCTGGGCAAGTGCATGGACGTGGACGGCGGTTCACGGGAGGACGGCGCGTGGATCAAGCTCGTCACCTGCAACGGCACCGGGGCCCAGCGGTTCCGGCTCAACGCCGCGCACGACCTGGTCAACATCCAGGCCGACAAGTGCGTCGACGTCACCGACCAGGGGACCGGCAACGGCGCGGAACTGCAACTGTGGAGCTGCACCGGCGGGGACAACCAGAAATGGAGCACCGGCTGAGGGCACACCCACTGAATCCGAGGGCATGCGCTCCTCGCCGGTCAGCTCCGCGACGAGGCTGTCGAGCAGGCGGCAGCGGGTCGACGGGTCCAACTCGGTGTCCCTGAGCAGCCGTTCGAGTGCGCTCACGACTCCGTGGTCGACAACCCCGTACGGCCGGGCCTGCCAAGGGGGCGGCACCTGCCGGCCGATGAGGGCCGCGGCGAGCAGGCCCTCGCGGCCGGCGCGCTCGGCGATGTCGATCGCGCGCTGCCGGGTCCCGACTCCTCGGGCGCACCTCGCTGACGCATCACCAGCTCGCCGACGGGGCCCTCAGGGGATCGACACCGCGATGGACGACGCCGTACACCCGAAGGGTGTGTCTGCCTACGAGTTTCCCGGGCAGACACCCCTCGCCAGGCCCCTGGAAGAAACCAGCCCCTGGAAGAAACCAGCCCCTGGAAGAAACCAGCCCTGGGAGAAGCCAAGCCGCCGCCTCCTCAGGGCAGGATCGAGTCGATGTATCCACCGTCGACCCGCAGGGCTCCGCCCGTTGTGGCCGAAGCCTGGTCGGAGCTGAGGTACACGACCATGTGGGCGATCTCCTCGGGCTCGATCAGCCGCTGCAGGAGGGACTGCGGCCGGTGCTTCCGCATGAACTCGCGCTGGGCCTCGTCCCAGGGCAGGTCGCGGTCGACGAGTTCGTAGACGAAGTCCTCGACGCCGCCCGTGTGGGTGGGTCCGGCGATGACCGAGTTGACCGTCACGCCCGTGCCCGCCGCCTGCTTCGCGAAGCCGCGGCCGACGGCGAGGAGCGCGGTCTTGGACATGCCGTAGTGGATCATCTCGGCCGGGATGACGACCGCCGAGTCGCTGGCGATGTACTGGATCCGGCCCCAGCCGCGCTCCGTCATACCCGGCAGATACATGCGGGTCAGCCGTACCGCGGCCAGCACGTTCACCTCGAAGTAGCGCCGCCACTCCTCGTCGCTGATCTCCAGCGGGTCGGCGGAGCCGAAGATGCCGAGGTTGTTGACGAGGATGTCCACGTCAGGCAGTGCTTCCAGGACGCGTTGTGCGCCCTCCTCGTTCGCCACGTCGGCGGCCACGGGCACGAAGGAGGCACCCGGCACCTCCGCCGCCAGCCGCGCCACGGCCTCCTCGACCCGCCGCTCGTCTCGGCCGTTCACCCCCACCCGGGCGCCGGAGCGCGCGAGCCCGGCGGCGATCGCCGCGCCGATGCCCTGTGTCGAGCCCGTCACCAGGGCGGTGCGTCCCGCCAGGTCGATCTGCATGTGGAACCAGTCCCTTTGTGCTTGGTAGGTGCGTCCGTCCTGCGCGCCGGTATGTCTGCCGTCAGCCTGGCCGGAGGCCTATCGGTTCGCCACTCCGGCCGATCTCATGCACGCGCCCTACTGCTTCCCGGAGAAGAACGGTGAAATCGGAAAATGGCGGACGGCCATATGCCGCTATCGCGCTCGCCGAATCGCAGCGGTCTCGCGTCGAGTCGCCCGTCGGCGTGCTGCGGCTATCACGCTTCTCTCTTCCGGGGAGAGGAGATCCATGAGTTTCTCGTTGTTGACCCAGTCGTTCAGAAGGGCATGAGAACCTCCCAGACTCAGGGAGTACGCCCACATACTTCGCCCTTGTCGCGTTCCGTTCCATTCGGTTGCCCAGCTGAGCAGGTGATTTGTTCGCTGCTCCGGCGTGAACCTCATAACTCGCATGCCCGTCACCTTTCCATGGTTGCGAGAAGGCCTGTTCTCCATCAGCCCTGTAGACGGGACGGAGAAGAAGGAGGTTCACGGAAGACTCAGAATCCGGTGAGCGTCATTTTGCCGATGGCGGAGCCGGACTCCAGGATCCGATGCGCCTCGCGCAGATGGGCGGCGTTGATCGCGCCGAGGTCCCGGGTGGCTGTGGTGCGCAGGGCGCCCGCGTCGACGAGCCGGGCGATCTCGCCGAGGATGTGGTGCTGCGCCGCCTGGTCCGGGGTCCGGTACAGCGAGCGGGTGAACATGAGCTCCCAGTGGAACGAGATGCTCTTCGGCTTCAGCAGGCCGATCTCCACGGGACCGAAGTCGTCGATGGCGACCAGCCGGCCGAACGGCTTCAGGATGTCGGCGTACGCGGCGAGGTTCCGGTCCGTGCCGGCGGTGCTGAAGATGTGGTCCACCCCGCCGGGCACCACCTCGGTCACCTGCGCCGGCAGCGGGCGATGGTGGTCGACCACGTGCGTCACGCCCATCCGGCGGGCGAACTCGACGGTCTCCGGGCGTGAGGCGGTGCCGATCACGGTCAGGCCGGTGAGGGCTCGCGCCAGCTGGGCCACCATGGCTCCGACACCGCCCGCCGCCGCGGTCACCAGGAGCGTGCCGGTCTGTTCCGGAGCGCGCTCGCGCAGGCCCAGGCGTTCGAACAGGCCCTCCCAGGCGGTCAGGGAGGTCAGCGGCAGCGCCGCCGCCTCGGTGAAGGAGAGCGTGGCGGGCTTCCGGCCGACGATGCGCTCGTCGACGGTGTGGAAGCGTGCGTTCGTGCCCGGCCGGTCGATCGCGCCGGCGTAGAAGACCTCGTCGCCGACCTCGAACAACTCCACCAGCTCACCGACCGCGACGACCGTGCCGGCGGCGTCCCAGCCGAGCACCTTGGGTTCGCCGCCCGGGTCGTTGCTCTGCCGGACCTTGTAGTCCACGGGGTTGACCGCGACAGCCTCCACCTGGACCAGCAGATCGTGCGGACCCGGCTGCGGCACGGGCAGCTCGACATCCACGAGGCTCTCGTCGTCATCGATCGGCAGGCTCTTGCGGTAGGCGACGGCAGGCATCGTCGTCGTCTTCCAGGTCTTACTCATGATGGATCTCCTCGACGTGTGGGGTGGGCCGACGAGGGGTGGCGGCCATGGCCGCAAGGTATCCACCGGGGGGTAGTAACCTTCAAGGGAGTCTACTTCCCATTGGGAAGTATCCAGGTGGGGTCAGTCGGAGTCGGGAAACCGGTCGATGTTCTGCTCGACCCAGGTGCGCAGATGGGCGAGAGGTGCGCAGGCGTCCTTGCCGAGCGAGGTCAGGCTGTATTCGACACGGGGAGGTACCTCGGCGTAGATCCGGCGGTTGATCAGGCCGTGGTCCTCCAGGCGGCGCAGCGTCTGGGTAAGGACCTTCGGGCTCACGCCCTGCAGCTGGCCTCGCAGTGCTCCGAAGCGCCTCGGCCCGTCCTCGAGTGCCCCCAGGGCGAGAGCGCTCCACTTGTTGGCGAGCAGATCCAGCATGTCGCGGCAGGGGCAGGCGGCCGCGTAGACGCTCTTGGGGTCGTCGCAGAGGTCCGATGTCGTCGTCATCCAGCGATAGTACCCATTGGGTACCGGTGCCCCCGGCGTCCTCTGTCGGAGTGACCGGAGGCGCTATTGCGAGGTGGGCAGGTGCGGGGAGCGGAGTACGAGCAGGGTGATCTCGCTGGGGGCGAAGACGCGGAAGGGCGGGCCCCAGAAGCCGGTGCCGCGGCTGGTGTAGAGGAGGGTGCGGGCGCCGTGGCGGCTGAGACCGGCGACGGCGGGCTGGTCGAGGCGGACCAAGTGGTGGAAGGGCCAGATCTGGCCGCCGTGGGTGTGGCCGGAGAGCTGGAGGTCGATGCCGTCGGCTGCCGCCCGGTCGATGAACTTGGGCTGGTGGGCGAGGAGCAGGACGGGCAGATCGGGGTCGGCGCCGTTCAGGGCTCCGGCGAGGTGGGCGCCGTGGCCCGGCAGGCCGGAGGACTCGGCGGTGACGTCGTCCACGCCGGCGACCACGAGGGTGTCGCCTCCGCGTTCGAGCAGCAGATGGCGGTTGCGCAGCGGCTCCCAGCCCAGCTCGTCCATCAGGTCGACCCAGCCCTGGGCCTCGCTGTAGTACTCGTGGTTGCCGGTGACGTAGACCCGGGCCCGGGTGGCTCGCACGGTACCGAGCGGGACGGCCTGGGCGCGGCGGCGTTCGGCCGTGCCGTCCGCGATGTCGCCGGTGTGGCAGACCAGGTCGGCTTCCAGGGTGTTCACCGTCTCGCACACCCGCTCCGACCAGCGGGCGCGGTCGAGGGGGCCGTAGTGGGTGTCGGTGATGAGGGCGACGCGGAGGCCGTCCAACCCGGCGCCCAGCCGGGGGAGTTGCACGTCGAGGCGGCGCACGCGCGGCACGCGGCGGGCTTCGGCGTATCCCCAGGCGAGCAGGAGGGCGGTGGTGCCGAGGACGGCCCAGGTGACGATCCGGGCGCGGTCCTGGCTCTCGCCGACGCCGGTCACGGTCAGGGCGAGCCGCAAGAGGATGCCGAGCAGGACGGACCAGGTGAACAGGACCCAGACGGCGCCCAGCAGGGTGTCACCGACGATCGCCGCCCGGTCCTGTTGGCGTCGGCCGTGCCCGCGCCCCATCGCGAGCGGCATCACGACGAGGCCGAGGGCGAACAGGGCGGTGCCGACCAGCGCGACGGGCAGCGGCCAGTGCTGGCCGGTGTACAGGAGCACCCAGCAGGGCACGGCCCACAGCAGGACGGGCGCGATCAGGGGGATGTAGCGCATCAGGCGGTGCAGTCGGCTCTGCCGCGGAGCCTGCACCTCGCTGTCGGCGGGTCGGGTGTCGCTGGTGTCGGTCACGCTTCCCCTCTCTGACCGGGCTACCGTCCCGCGCACTGTATCCGGTCGTCCTCGGGCCGACCGGAGGGGTGTTCATGGGTGCGGTTCCTTGGGGCGAAGGGTTTTCCGCGGGAGGTCAGGACTCCGCCGTGGACCGCGGCGTGCGCGGTCACTCCCACACCACCACATTGCGCCGCACCGGCACCGTCGAGGGCCCGCTGGCGAACAGTTCCGGTGAGTGTGCGCGGATGCGCTCGATGTCGCTGAAGACGGCCCGCAGATGGGTGCGCATGGCGGCGCGGGCGAGCGCGACATCACCGGCGACGACCGCGTCGTAGATCTCGCGATGCTGGATGGCGAACACGGCCGGCGACACGTTCTCATGCAGGCCGAGCCGCCTGGCCCGGTCGAGGTGCCCCTTGGCCGCGGCGACGTTGGTCCACACGTTGCCGTGGCCGCTCAGCCGCATCAGGCCCTGGTGGAAGGCCTCGTCCAGCTCGAAGAACTCCTCCAGGCCGAGATCCGCGCGCTGCTGCCGGTCCAGGTTCTCGCGCAGTTCCCTGTCGACCGAGGGGTCGAGCTCCGCGGGGAGATCGTCCAGGGAGGCGAGTTCGACGGCCTCCCGCAGGAACTGCGCGTCGGCGACCTGCGCCGGGTCCACGCGGGAGACGAACGACCCGATCTTCGGGAAGACCTGCACCAGCCCCTCCTGGGACAGCAGGATCAGGCTCTCCCGCACCGGTGTCCGGCTCACGCCCAGAGACGCGGCGAGTTCGTTCTCCGACAGGGCGGCGCCCGGGGCGAGTTCGAGGGTCAGGACCATCTGACGGAGTTTCAGATAGATCTCGCGTCGACTCGTGCGGTCCCGTTTCGGTTGAGCCATGCGGCCATCGTATCGGTGGGTGCGTGCCCGTGAGCTGCGGAGCCCGCGGCGGGGCAGGGGGCGTGAAAACGTGGCGCCACGACCATTGCCACTTCACGACACATGCTTGTATACAAGTACTGGCCGACTAGTCGCACGCACCCTCGAAGGAGAGTCACCCGTGAGCAAGATCGAGCGCGTCGACGTGTTCGTCGCCTCTCCCGGGCGCACGTTCGTCACGCTGCGCATCACCACCACGGACGGCGTGACCGGCCTCGGTGACGCCACGCTGAACGGCCGTGAGCTGGCCGTCGCCAGCTATCTGCGCGATCACGTGGTCCCCCTGCTGATCGGCAAGGACCCCGCCCGTATCGAGGACATGTGGCAGTACCTCTACAAGGGCGCCTACTGGCGGCGCGGGCCGGTCACCATGACCGCGATCGCCGCCGTCGACACCGCACTCTGGGACATCAAGGGCAAGACCGCCGGACTGCCCGTCTACCAGCTCCTCGGCGGCCGGTCGCGGGACGGCGTCCTGGTCTACTCGCACGCCAGCGGCACCGACGTACCCTCACTGCTCGACGACGTCGAGCGCTACCTGGAGCTGGGCTACAAGGCCGTCCGCGCCCAGGCCGCCGTGCCCGACGTCGGGGGCACCTACGGCGTCCGCAAGGGCAAGGTCTACGAACCGGCCGCGAGCGAGCTGCCCGACGAGCAACCGTGGGACACCGAGGCCTACTTGGGGTTCGCGCCCACCTATCTGGAAGCCGTCCGGGAACGCTTCGGCTTCGGCTTCCACCTCCTGCACGACATCCACCACCGGCTCACCCCGATCGAGGCCGCCCGCTTCGGCAAGAGCGTCGAGGAGTGCCGGCTGTTCTGGATGGAGGACCCGACGCCGGCCGAGAACCAGGAGGCGTTCCGCCTCATCCGGCAGCACACCACGACACCGATCGCGGTCGGCGAGGTGATGAACTCGATCTGGGACGTCAAGGACCTGATCACCGAGCAGCTCATCGACTACGTCCGCACCACCGTCGTCCACGCGGGCGGCATCACCCACCTACGGCGGATCTTCGACCTCGCCGCGCTGTACCAGGTGCGGACCGGTTCGCACGGCGCGACCGACCTCTCTCCCGTCAGCATGGCGGCGGCCGTGCACCTCGACATCGCCGTGCCGAACTTCGGCATCCAGGAACACATGGGCCACCCCGACGAGGCCGCCGAGGTGTTCCGCACCGGCGTGACGTTCTCCGCCGGCATGCTCCACCCGTCCGAGGAGCCAGGCCTGGGCGTCGAGTACGACGAGAAGGCCGCGGAGCGTTTCCCGTACCAGCAGCGCTATCTCCCGGTCGCGCGCCGCCTCGACGGGTCGGTGCACGACTGGTGAACGCGCGACCGAACCCTACGAAGCCTCTGAGCCGTACGACGCCGCTCGCCCCGCAGGCCCGGCCCGCGGTCGACCCCGCCGAACTGCGCACCCGCGTGGTCCACTTCGGACTCGGCGCCTTCCACCGCGCCCACCAGGCCGTCTACACCGAGAACGCCGCCGCCCTGTCCGGCGAGCCCTGGGGCATCACCGCCGTGGCGCCGAGGTCGGCGGAGATCGTACGGGCCCTGCGAGAGCAGGACTTCCTGTACTCGCTCACCGAGCGCCGCCCGGAGGGCCCGCGCACCCGGGTCGTCGGCGCGGTGGTCGACGCGCTGGCCATGGGGCCCGACGCGCAGGCCGTCGACGCCCTGCTCGCCGATCCGGAGGTGACGGTGGTGACGCTCACCGTGACCGAGAAGGGCTACCACCGGCTCGCGTCCACGGGCGGGCTGGACACGGCCGCCGTCGCCGCCGACCTCGTCGCGGACCCCGACGGGCCGCTCACCACCGTGCTCGGGCGGCTGGCCGCCGGGCTGGCGGCGCGGATCCGGGCGGGCGGTGCGCCGATCAGCGTCGTGTCCTGCGACAACATGGCGGACAACGGTGCCGTGTTGAGCCGGGTCGTACGGGAATTCGTCGACGCGTCCGACTGGCCCGACCGTGACCGGATCCTGCACCGGATCGCCGAGACCGTCGATTTCCCCGCGACGGTGGTCGACCGGATCGTGCCCGCGGTGAGCGAGGCTGACCGGGTGGCCGCGGCGACCGCACTCGGCGTACGCGACGAGTTGCCCGTGACGGCCGAGCCGTACCGGCAGTGGGTGCTGCAGGACTCCTTCGCGGCGCCCCGGCCGCCGTGGGAACGGGACGGCGCCCTGTTCGTCAGGGATGTGACGCTGTATCAGCTCACCAAGCTGCGACTGCTGAACGGCTCCCACTCGGCGCTCGCGTACCTGGGCACGGCAGCCGGCCGCACCACCGTCGCCGACACCATGGCGACCGACTGGGGCGAGCGTCTCGTCCGAGCTCTGTGCGCGGAGGTCGCCCCCACCCTCCCGGCGGGCGGCCCCGATCCGAGCGCGTACGCCGACGACCTCGTCGTACGTTTCCGCAATCCCGCGATGCACCATCTGCTGCGGCAGATCGGCTCCGACGGATCCCTGAAGATCCCGGAGCGCTGGCTGCCCGCCCTGCGCACGCTGCGCGCCCGGGGCACCAGCGCCCCGGTACTCGAACTCGCCCTCGCCGCCTGGGTGTTCGGCACCCGCCCACCCGGCACCTTCACCGACCCCGCGGCCGACACCTTCGCCGCCTGCTGGGACGTGGGCACCACCCCTGTGGAGACGGTCCGCGCACTGCTGCGCGCCCTCGGCTCGACGGACCTGGCCGACGACGACGCACTCACCACCGCGATCGCCGGCCGACTCCCCGCCCTCCAGGCCGGACGCATCGAGATCTGAGCCCCCGCCCCGCCCGTCCCCCATCTCGTTCCCGCCCCGCGTCCCCAACACGGCATACGAACAACGGAGTTCACGATGCACGACAGCCCCACCCTCGCGGAGACCGCTCCCCCCGCTCGGCGAACCACACGCGATCTCACCAAGGCCGCCGTCTCCGGCTGGCTCGGTACGGCCATGGAGTTCATGGACTTCCAGCTGTACTCGCTGGCCGCGGCGATCGTTTTCAACAAGATCTTCTTCCCGGACGTCAGCCCCGCGATCGGATTGATAGCCGCGATGGCGACCTACGGCGTCGGCTACGTCGCCCGGCTGGCCGGTGCCATCTACTTCGGCCGGATGGGCGACCGGATCGGCCGCAAGAAGGTCCTCGTCATCACGATCCTGCTGATGGGCGCGTCCACCACCCTCATAGGCGCCCTGCCCACCTACGCCACGATCGGCATCCTCGCGCCGAGCCTGCTCGTCCTGCTGCGGCTGATCCAGGGCTTCGGCGCCGGTGCGGAGATCGCCGGGGCCACCGTGCTGCTCGCCGAGTACGCCCCCGTACGCAGGCGCGGGCTGATCGCCTCGCTGGTGTCGCTCGGCACGAACTCCGGAACTCTCGCCGCCTCCGGGCTGTGGGCCATCCTGATCGGCGTACTCAGCGAGGACCAACTCCTCTCCTGGGGCTGGCGGTTGCCGTTCCTGCTGAGCTTCGTCCTCATGCTCTTCGCGGTCTGGCTGCGCGGCGGCCTCAAGGAGAGCCCGGTCTTCGAGGAACGCCCCGACGTCGTCGACGGTGTGGCGATGGACCGCAGCGAGGTCGAGTCCACCATCGCCGCAGTCTCCTCCGTCGACGAGCACCGGAGCAGCGTCCTCGCGGCGGGCATCCGCCAGCGCAAGGGCAGGGCGTTCTTCCTCGCGCTGGGGCTGCGCCTCGGCCAGGCGGGCAACTCCGGGCTGATCCAGACGTTCCTGGTCGGCTACATCGCCACCAACCTCTCGGTCGGACGCTCCATCCCCACGGACGCGATCGTCTACGGCTCACTCCTCGGCTTCGCCACCGTGCCGGCGGTGGGCATGCTCGGCGACCGTTTCGGACGCCGCCCGCTCTACATGGCGCTCTCGCTGCTGACCGTCGTCATGGCCTTCCCGGTGATGTTCCTCATCACGTCCGGCTCCACCCCCGCGCTGATGCTCGGCATGGTCCTCGGCCTGAACATCGGCGTCCTCGGCCTCTTCTCCCTGGAGAGCGTGACGATGGCCGAACTCTTCGGCTCCCGCACCCGGTTCACCCAGCTCGCCCTCGCCAAGGAGATCGGCGGCATCCTCACCACCGCGATCGGCCCGGTCCTCGCGGCCTCGCTCACCGCCGTCACCGGCAGCTGGTGGCCCATCGCGGTGATGCTCGTCGTCTACTCGCTCATCACCTTCGTCAGCGCGTACCTGGCACCCGAGACACGGGGACGCGACCTGGTCCGACTGGAGGACGCCGTATGAGTCCGTGCCGTACGAGTTCATGCCGTATGAGGGCGGTCGTGGTGCACGGCCCCGGCGACGTACGCGTCGACGAGCGGGCCCGGCCGGTGCCGGGCGCCGACGAGGTGCTGCTCGCCCTGGAGTGGGGCGGGATCTGCGGATCCGACATCGCGTACTGGAAGAACGGGGCATCCGGCACCGCCTCCCTCTCACACCCGCTGGTGCTCGGCCACGAGGTCGCGGGCCGGATCGCCGCACTCGGCGACGGGGTCACCGGTCTGCACGAGGGACAGCAGGTCACCGTCCACCCGGCCCAGTTGGTCGGCGACGGCGTCCTGCCGGACCGGATCGCCGGACGCACCAACCTCTACCCGCACATCCGCTACTTCGGCTCGGCGGCCTTCGCCCCGCACACCGACGGCGGGTTCAGCGAATACCGTACGGTCCGCGCGGCCCAGGTCAGACCACTGCCGGACGGCGTCGACACCCAACAGGGCGCCCTGGCCGAACCGTTGGCCGTCGCCCTGCACGCCGTGGGCCGGGTCCCGGCGCTGCGCGGCCGGACGGTCCTGGTCAACGGAGCGGGCCCGATCGGCTCCCTGGTCGTGGCCGCCGCCAGACACCACGGGGCGGGCACCGTCATCGCCGCCGACCTGTCCGCCTCCTCCCTCGCCGTCGCCCGCGCGATGGGCGCCGACGAGACCCGCGACATCTCCCGCGGCGAGGGCCTGCCCGAGGACGTGGACGTGGTCTTCGAGGCGTCCGGCGCCCCGTCCGCGCTCGGCCCGGTGCTACGGGCCACGGCTCGCGGCGGCACGCTCGTCCAGGTCGGCAACCTCCCCGGTACGGCGGTGTCCGCCGCCCTCGGTGACCTGGTGACCCGCGAGATCACCTGGATCGGCTCCTACCGCTTCGTCGAGGAGATCGACGACGCCCTGCTCGCGCTGCGGGACGGTCTGGACGTGACACCGGTGATCACCCACCGCTTCCCGCTGGAACGGGCGGAGGAGGCGCTGGCCGTCGCTGCCGACCCCGGCAGCGGGAGCAGCAAGGTGATGCTCCGCCTGACCGCCACTTGACCCCCCGCACGTGACCACACGTCGCCCTCCCGAGAACCAGGAGATTCCCGTGCCCTTGCCGCCCCCGCCCCGTACGGCCGACGGACAGGAACAGGCGGCCGACGTCGTGTGTGTCGGCGAGACGATGGCCGTCCTCAGCCCACCGGGCAGCGGCCCGCTCGCCGAGCAGTCGACACTCGCCATGGCCATCGGCGGTGCCGAGTCCAACGTCGCCTGCACGCTGGCCGGCCTCGGTCACCGCGTCGCATGGGTGAGCCGCCTGGGCGACGACCCGTTCGCGCGCCGCATCCTGGCCGAACTCGCCGCGCGCGGCGTGGACGTGACGGCGGTGGAGACCGACCCGGTCCGCCCGACCGGCATCTACTTCAAGGACCCGACCCCGAACGGCACCCGCACCCACTACTACCGGAGCGGATCGGCCGCCACCCTGATGGGACCCGAGCTGACCCGGCTGCCCGCGCTGCGCCACGCCCGCATCGTGCATCTGTCAGGCGTCGCCGCGGCGCTCTCCGACAGCTGCGCCCGGCTGCTGGAGTCGATCCTCGTCGACCGCGCCACCGGCGGGCCGACCGTCTCCTTCGACGTCAACCACCGCCCCGCACTGTGGCAGGGCGGCACCGCGGAGGCCGCGAAGAGTCTGCTGACCCTCGCCCGCGCCGCCGACATCGTGTTCGTCGGACGGGACGAGGCCGAGGCCCTCTGGGGCACCGCCCACCCGGACGACGTGGCGCAGCTGCTCTCACCCGCCCCGCTGATCGTCGTCAAGGACGCCGAACACGGCGCGACCTCCTACGCCGACGGCACCCGTACGTTCGTCCCCGCGCTGCCCACCCGGGTGGTCGAACCGGTGGGCGCGGGCGACGCCTTCGCCGCCGGCTACCTGGCCGCCGTACTGGAGAACCGCGACGAACGCTCCCGCCTGCGCCTCGGCCATCTGGCAGCCTCCGCGGCACTACGGACCAGGGCCGACGTCCCCGCCCTGCCACCGCGCCCGGAGACCGACCGCCACCTGGCCCTGGACGGCGCGGCCTGGTCCCGCACGACCCCACGCTGAACCCACAGACACGTGAAGGAGCCCTGGCCCCATGAGCACCGACTTCCTCGCCCAGTTGTCGAAGGACCGGGTGATCGCCGTAGTCCGGGCCCCGGAGATCCCCGACGGCGCGGCCCTGTGCGAGGCCCTTCGCGAGGGCGGCATCCACTGGATCGAGTTCACCCGCACCACCCCCGGACTCGCCGCGCATCTGCGCCGCGCGGTGGCCGACGGCCGGGACGGCGTCGGCGCCGGCACGGTGATGACCGCTGATCAGGCAGAGGAGTTGATCGAGGCGGGAGCCCGGTACCTCGTCACCCCCGGCTGCCGCCCAAGCGTCGCCCGGGCGGCAGCGGCGGCCGGCATACCGGTCGTCATGGGCGCCCTGACCCCCACGGAGGTCGGCCTCGCACTCGACCTCGACGTGGCGGCGGTGAAGATCTTCCCCGCCCGCGCCTTCGGCCCCCGCCACTTCCGCGACCTGGCCGGCCCCTTCCCGGACGTACCGCTGGTGGCCTCGGGCGGCATCAACGCGGACAACGCGGCCGACTTCCTCACGGCCGGGGCACGCGCGGTATGCGCCGGTTCGGAGGTCGTACCGCCGGCCGTCGTGGCCGCGGGCGACTGGCCGGAGATCACCCGACGCGCACGTGCCTTCACCGACGCGACCAGGGCCGCTGATTGACCTCAGGGCCCAGGTCGCCCGTCTCCTCGTGGCGGTTGCTCAGGAGGGTTCCTGGACGGCGTTCGGGAGCAGGCCAACCGTCTCGTCGAGCACTCCATGCAGCGGCGGGATCGCGTCAGCCAGGGCGCGGTACCTGCGGGGCGAGTCGGGGGTTCGGTCCGTGACTGGCCCGGAAGCGCTGGTCAGGAGCGGGACAGCGGTGGGAGGAACCGGGAGCTGTGCCGTACGCCGGGCTACGGCGGGTGACGTGCAGGCCGGGGCGGTCAGGTGCAACGTCGGCGCCGGAGTGGTCAACGGTGGTCGGGGCCAAGGGGGGGACGGCGGTGGCCTCGCGGACGACCTGGTCGGTGATGAGGTTGAGGGTGCCGATCTCGTCGGCGTCCCCCCAAC
>NZ_JBSFDA010000072.1:0-50108 GCF_053593675.1 Streptomyces sp. NPDC002156
TGGCTGCCGGGCCAGCAGCAGCCCCGCGTCGACCAGTTCGGTGATCGTGTCCACGTCGGTCACCGGGCCCCTCACCGGGAGTATCGGGTCGAGGTCCCCTACTGCGGGAACCCGGCCCGAACGCCCACCTCACTCGCAGCCCCCACCGTCACACCACTCGCCCCCGCCGACCGAAGCAGCACGTTCCCGCTGCCGTTCTGCCCCGAGATCAGAAGGTCGGCATCACCATCCCCGTCGATGTCGCGCAGGCGGACGCCGAGGCCGAACATCTGGGACTGTGCGGTGTCTCCCGGCACGCCCGCCGTAGCCCGCGTGAACCACTTGGAACCGGCGCCGGTCAGGCCGTTCCTGCTGCCGCGCAGGACGTGGACGCCACCGGCGTCCGAGACCGAACCGACCTTCTCCGACACGGCGCTGACCGCCAGGTCGGGATAGCCGTCGCGGTTGGTGTCGCCCGCCGAGAGGGAGTAGCCGAAGCCGTCGCCCGTCGTGGGGTTCGTGGCGACGCCCGAAGTCGCCTGCGTGAGGCGGGAGTACGTGCTCACGGGGCCGGTGCCGCTCCCGCGCAGGATGACGACCGAGCCCGCGTTCTTGCTGTGCCGGATGTCGCTGACAGCCAGGTCGCCGTAGCCGTTCTTGTCGAAGTCGGCGATGACGCCCGTCGGGCTGTAGTCGGGCTGTGCGTTGTTGTACGTCGTGAGCCTGCCCGACGTGATCGTGGCGCCGCCGCGCAGGAACCAGGCGGCCTGGGTCATCCCGCTGTCGCCCTTGTACCCCTGGCCGAGGACGTACAGGTCCGTGGCCTTGTCCTTCGTGACCTTGCCGGCGACGAGCGCGGTGGTCTCGCCCAGGTCGCGGTGGTCGTGCTTGGTGACCTTGCCCGTCGTACCGGCCGGGCCGATGCCGCCGCGGTAGATGTAGACCGTGCCTACCCCGTCGGCCACCGCCAGGTCGGGCTTGCCGTCGCCGTTGAAGTCGCCGGTCGCGAGTGCGGCGCCGAAGCCGTAGTAGGAGTTGGCCGTGACGGGGATACGGGTTGCCTTGGCGCCCAGACCGGCCTTGGCGCCCCACAGGATGGTGACCGCGCCGGCAGCGGTCTTGCCGCTCACCCTCTCGGAGCGGTCGCCGACGACCAGGTCGGCGTACCCGTCCCGGTTGAGGTCGGCGTTCGCGAGGGAGTCGCCGAACAGGTCGGCGTACCCTCCGGCGTCTCCGGACGTGCCCGGGATGCCCGCGCTGTTCTGCGTGAACCTCTTGCTCTTCGTACCGGGGCCCGTCGCGGTCCCGTAGGTCACGGTGACGGAGTCGCCGCCGTCCCCGAACGCGTAGTCGCGGTAGCCGTCGCCGTTGTAGTCGTCGGCGTACTTGGCCTGGGTGGCCGCGGTCACGGGGCCCGCCGACAGGGTGAGCAGCCCGCCGGACAGCGCGACGGAGGTCGCCGTCGCGAGGACCAGGCGACCGGTGGTTCGTATGGACATGTGTCTCCTGCGGTACGCGGGGCCTTGCGGCTGCCCGCGGTGGGGCTTGGTCGTACCCGTCCGGACAGAGGCCGTACGGCCAGGCGTCGCCTCCGGAACGGGAAGCGCAGATAGGACCCGCGATGTGCCCAGAAGGTTGTACGCCGGGGTTCAGCGGGTTTCCTGCAGCAGGCGGCTCTCTCGTGAGGCTCTTTCGTGCGGCGATCGGTTCCGTCCGGCAGCCCTGCTCATCGCGAGTCCCGGCGCGGTGCAAATACTTCCAGGGGCTGGATCGAGCGCAGGGCGGCGGGTGTCACAGCCCGGCGCTATGGTGGAAGGCACGACACGCTCTGTAACCAGTGGAGAACTGTGGTGACCATCATGAGCGAGCGTCCGACAGTCATGGACGTAGACGCTCCTGCGGCCGGATCCTTCGAGGACATGCTCCGGATCGTCGAGGAGATGGACACACCTGCCGGCTACAAGGCCGAACTCATCCGGGGGAAGATCGTCGTGTCGCAGTGGTCGACGCTGCATTACAAGAGGGTGATGAAGGCTCTGCGGCTGCAACTGGAGCCCGACGTCCCAGAGGGGCACGACGCCGATGTGGCGCCCTTTCTCTTCAGGTTCCCTGGATCCGAGCGAGGCTTCGGGCCCGACCTCCACGTCGCAGACGAAGCCGCCTTCGACGACGAAGGCCGCCACGCCGATGGGGCCGCCCTCTCCCTTGCCGCCGAGCTGACCTCCGACTCCACAAAAGACGTCGACTGGCTCGACAAGGTGGACACCTACGGGCGGATCGTGCCCGTCTATCTCCTGCTCGACATGAAGATGCAGGAGATCAACGTCTTCTGGGATCCGTCTCCGAAGGGTTACCGGTCGCGGACCAATGTGCCCTTCGGGCGGCGCGTGCGTGTCCCCGCCCCGTTCGACTTCGAACTCGACACATCGGCGTTCATCCTCGCGGCCAATGCGGAAGCCCAGGGAACAGCCGACGGGAACGACGACGACAACGACACCGGTCGGGGAACACCGGACGCTTGACACACGTACAGGGCCTCGCTCCGGCGCGTAACCGGGAAACGGGGCCCTGACCGCCGTCCTGGAACCATACGTAGTCGGCAGTGGTCGCGGTCAGTCCCACCAGAACTCCCATTCGCGGCGCTCCATCAGCTCCTCCGGGCACCAGGAACCCCCGCGTGAGGCTCCTGCGGCGATCACGTCCAGGTCCTCGGCGTCGAAGCCCTCTCCTTTGACTTCGTCCCACGAGTGGAAGGTGGTCATGGACGTGCCCCTTTCTGCTGCCGCTTCACCCGGCGAACGATCACCCAGCGGATCGAGTCTCAGCCGGTGGGCGGAGCGGCCGACCACTCCGCCCAACGGGCTGCCTTGTCAGCCCCCGCAGCCCCCGACCCGTCCCGTACTCAACGCGATGTCATCCACCCGCATCTCGTACGACGAAGGCGACGGACCCCCCTGATACAGCTGCCACCCCACCCTCAGCTCATCGAACGTCGGGAAGACGAAGTCCGAGTCCTGCGCGCCCCCGTGATGGGTCGCGTCGACCGTCAGGTCGGACTGCTCGACCCCGTCGAAGTACACCGTGACCCGGTTGTCCGCGCCGTCGAGGTGGAATTCCACGCACTGCCAACCACCCGCCACCGCCGGCGCCGACGTCCTCCACGACGTCCAGTCGCCCGTCGGGCCCAGGTCGGAGCCGACGCCCCAGAAGTTGCCGTTGTCCGTGGGGGCGTACTGGCCGCCCAGCGGACGTACGAGGGTGGGGGAGTCGGCGCCCGAGGCCTCCGCGATCGTCCAGTGGGCCCAGTCGGGGGCCGTCGGGAACGCGGCCACGCGTAGGCGCAGGCGGGCCCAGTAGCTGTTGCCGGGTATCGACGGGGTGGGGAAGACGACGAACGCGCGGCCGTTGCCCTCCGTACGGATGCGGAGTTCGCGGCCCTTGCCGGTCGAACTCGGGGCGACGGTCAGGGTGCCGTCGGAGGTGTCCGTCGTCCAGCCACGGCCTGCCGTGACCGGGCCGAGGGGGAGGTGGTCGAAGTTCTCCCGCGCGAACGTCGCATGCGGAGCTGGGGTTGCCGAGGCTGTCGTGGGGGATGTCGCGAGCAGCGTGGCCGTCGTGGCCGCTACGGCCGACAGCGCTGCGATCGCTTTCCTCAGGCTCAGGTTGGTCATGTGCCCAGTCTGTAACGGGAGTTGACCGAGTTCCTAGTGGTACTGGTGGGTATCCGGAGGCACTTGCTCCGTCACACCCGCACGATGCCCACCGCGCCGCAGACTCCCACCACATGGATCGTGAACCCCTTTGCGGAATCCGGGGAGGCAGCCGGTTCTACCGGGTCCGCCCCCGTCTCCCCTACGTGCGTCAGCACCGCCCCCGACATGTGCACCCGCACCGCCCGATCCCTCGGCACCGTCACCTGGACATGCCCCCCGATCGCCGTGACGCGCACCGTCGTCTCGTCGTCGGGCGAAGCCTGGGTCAGATCGGCGCGCAGGTCGCCCAGTACCGCGCGGACGGTGACCGTCCCGTGCGCCCCCTTCGGCAAGACGACCCGGCCGGTCGTCAGGAACCGGCTCCAGCTGGTCGTCCGTACATCGTGCGAGGCCGCCAGCGCGAGCCCGGCACCGGCGATCACGAGTATGCCGGGCAGGCCGATGTCCTCCACCTCCTGCGGGCCGACGCTGTCGGACATCGCCAGCCCGACCAGGGCCACGGCACCGAGGACGAGCGGGCCGATGTACGAACCCGTCGGCATCGCCGAGCGGAGCAGGTTGAGTACAGCAACCGTCAGGAGGATCCACGGCCACCAGTGGGCGCCGAACGCCAGTGCCTCGCCGACCCTCCGGGCCGCGTCCCCGGCGACGAAACAGCCCACCGCGAGCAGGACGAGCCCGACCCACACCCGAAACCGTGCCGCCCGGTTCTCGACGCCGTTCACCATCGCCCGTCCACTCCCATCCGACTTCCGCCGCAATCGTAGTGACCGGTTGTGAGGCTCCTGTGGGCAGGGCGCAAACGCCAGGTGGCCATGCCTCTGTCGATACAGAAGCATGGCCACCGGAGGGCAACCAGAGTAAGAAACCCGGAAAGGAAACCCAGAGAGATCAGAACCGCCGAGTGATCAGAACCGCCGAGTGATCAGCGCCCTCTTCACTTCCTGGATCGCCTTCGTGACCTCGATGCCTCGCGGGCACGCGTCCGTGCAGTTGAAGGTGGTGCGGCAGCGCCACACACCGTCCCGGTCGTTCAGGATCTCCAGCCGCTGCTCACCCGCCTCGTCACGGCTGTCGAAGATGAACCGATGCGCGTTGACGATCGCGGCCGGGCCGAAGTACTGGCCGTCGTTCCAGAACACCGGGCACGACGACGTGCACGCCGCGCACAGGATGCACTTGGTCGTGTCGTCGAACCGCTCCCGGTCCTCCGCCGTCTGGAAGCGCTCGCGCGTCGGCTCGTTGGTGTCCTTCGTGATCAGGAAGGGCATCACGTCGCGGTACGCCTGGAAGAACGGCTCCATGTCGACGACGAGGTCCTTCAGGACCGTCAGGCCCTTGATGGGCTCGACCGTGATCGGCTTCGCGGGGTTGATGTCCTTGATCAGGGTCTTGCAGGCAAGACGGTTCTTGCCGTTGATCCGCATGGCGTCCGAGCCGCAGATGCCGTGCGCGCAGGAGCGACGGAACGTCAGCGAACCGTCCTGGTCCCACTTGATCTTGTGGAGGGCGTCGAGGACGCGTTCCTTCGGGTCGATCTCCAGCTGGAAGTCTTCCCAGACCGCCTCGGCCGCCAGCTCCGGGTTGAAGCGGCGGATGCGGAAGGTGACCGTGATGTACGGGGAGTCGGCGAAGCCGGGCTCGGGCTCGCCGGCCGCGTCCGCCTTGTCCAGAACAGGGGTTGCCATCAGTACTTACGCTCCATCGGCTGGTAGCGGGTCTGGACGACCGGCTTGTAGTCGAGACGGATGGACTCGGTGCCGTTGTCGCCGACTTCGCGGTACGCCATGGTGTGGCGCATGAAGTTGACGTCGTCGCGGTTCGGGTAGTCCTCGCGGTAGTGACCGCCGCGCGACTCCTTGCGGGCCAGGGCCGACACCGCCATGACCTCGGCGAGGTCCAGCAGGTTGCCCAGCTCGATCGCTTCCAGCAGGTCCGTGTTGAACCGCTTGCCCTTGTCCTGGATCGACACGTTCCGGTAGCGCTCGCGGAGTTCCGCGATCTTCTCCACCGCCGTCTTGATCGTCTGCTCGGTACGGAACACCATGACGTTCGCGTCCATGGTCTCCTGCAGTTCCAGGCGCAGCGCGGCGACCCGCTCCGTGCCCGTGGAGTCGCGCAGGTGCTCCACCTGGGAGACCACCAACTCCGCCGGGTTCTCGGGGAGTTCGACGAAGTCGGCCTTCTGGCTGTACTCCGCCGCCGCGATCCCGGCCCGCTTCCCGAACACGTTGATGTCCAGGAGGCTGTTCGTGCCCAGGCGGTTGGCGCCGTGGACCGATACGCAGGCGACCTCGCCGGCCGCGTACAGGCCCGGGACGACCGTCGTGTTGTCGGACAGGACCTCACCCTCGACGTTCGTCGGGATGCCGCCCATCGCGTAGTGCGCGGTGGGCTGGATCGGGATCGGGTCCGTGTACGGCTCGATACCGAGGTACGTCCGCGCGAACTCGGTGATGTCCGGGAGCTTGGCGTCCAGCTGCTCCGGCGGGAGGTGAGTCAGGTCCAGGTACACGTGGTCGCCCTCGGGGCCGCAGCCACGGCCCTCACGGATCTCCGTGTAGATCGAGCGCGAGACCACGTCCCGGCTCGCCAGGTCCTTCATCACCGGCGCGTACTTCTCCATGAAGCGCTCGCCGTCCTTGTTGCGGAGGATGCCGCCCTCACCACGGGCGCCCTCCGTCAGCAGGATGCCCATGCGCCAGATGCCGGTCGGGTGGAACTGGAAGAACTCCATGTCCTCCAGCGGCAGCCCGCGACGGTACACGGCCGCCTGGCCGTCACCGGTCAGGGTGTGCGCGTTCGACGTCACCTTGAAGAACTTGCCGCAGCCGCCGGACGCGTAGATCACGGCCTTCGCCTGGAAGACGTGGATCTCGCCGGTCGCCAGTTCGTACGCGACGACGCCGGCCGACCGCTTCACGCCGTCGACCTCGACGATCAGCTGGTCGAGGACGTAGAACTCGTTGAAGAACTCCACGCCCTCTTTCACGCAGTTCTGGTACAGCGTCTGGAGGATCATGTGACCGGTGCGGTCGGCCGCGTAGCAGGAGCGGCGGACGGGCGCCTCTCCGTGGTTACGGGAGTGGCCACCAAATCGCCGCTGGTCGATCGTCCCGTTGGGCGTCCGGTTGAACGGCAGGCCCATCTTCTCCAGGTCGAGGACCGAGTCGATGGCCTCCTTCGCCAGGATCTCGGCGGCGTCCTGGTCGACCAGGTAGTCACCGCCCTTGATCGTGTCGAAGGTGTGCCACTCCCAGTTGTCCTCCTCCACGTTGGCGAGCGCGGCGGCCATACCGCCCTGCGCGGCGCCCGTGTGGGAGCGGGTCGGGTAGAGCTTCGTCAGTACGGCGGTACGGCTGCGCTTCGTCGACTCGATCGCGGCGCGCATACCGGCGCCGCCCGCGCCGACGATGACGGTGTCGTATTTGTGGATCTTCATCAGGATTTCCTCAGTCCCTCAGCACCGTGGCCATCAGACTTCTAGCGGATGTTCGGGTCGAAGGTGAAGATCACCAGCGTGCCCAGCAGGATCGTGAACACCGTGGCGGTGTAGAGCAGGCCCTTGAGCCACAGCCGGGTGTTCGCGCGCTCCGCGTAGTCGTTGATGACGGTGCGCAGGCCGTTGGCGCCGTGCAGCATCGCCAGCCACAGCATCAGCAGGTCCCAGACCTGCCAGAACGGGGAGGCCCAGCGGCCGGCCACGAAGGCGAAGCCGATCTTGGAGACACCGCCGTCCAGCACCAGCTGGATCAGGAGGTGGCCCAGGACCAGCACGACCAGGACGATGCCGGACAGCCGCATGAACAGCCAGCCGTACATCTCGAAGTTGCCCCGGGTGGACTTGGGGGTCTTCTTCGTGCGCTTGCGCGGGGCCTCGATCAGGGGCGCCGGGTTGTCGGCGTCGTATCCCGACCCCGAGAGCGCGCCCGCGCCCTCTACGGGGCCGATGCCCGAGGCGGTGGTTTCAGTCGTCGCCATGTGCGTCAGCTCCCGAACAGTTCACGAGCGGCGTGGCCGAGGACGGGGTAGATCGCCCCGATCATCAGCACGACCCACAGGCCGACGACGGTCCACAGCATCTGCTTCTGGTAGCGCGGGCCCTTCGACCAGAAGTCGACGGCGATGACGCGGAGACCGTTGAGCGCGTGGAAGAGGATTGCGGCGACGAGGCCGTACTCCAGCACGGCGACGATCGGCGTCTTGTACGTGGCCACGACCTTGTCGTAGGCCTCGGGGGAGACACGGACGAGAGCGGTGTCCAGGACGTGTACGAACAGGAAGAAGAAGATGAGGACGCCGGTGACTCGATGAGCCACCCAGGACCACATTCCTTCCCGGCCGCGGTACAGCGTTCCAGCCGGCACGGAAAACCCTCCGGGAGCGGGGATTGGGGCCGCGCCGGCTTCGGTGTCGGACGGGCCCGGCCGGGTACGGTCCACCGGCCCTCGCCATCGTAGCGACGACTTGTCGGAACGCTTACAGCGGGCCTACTGATGTGATCAAACAGGCTTCGTACGGGCTACTGGGGGAGGGGGTGCGGTGTGTGTGCCGGGTGCGGGCCGTCAGTGGCTGGTCGCGCAGTTCCCCGCGCCCCTGAGGGAGTTCCCCAGCCGCTCTCTTGCCAGGCCACGGAGTTCCTCTGCCGCCACCACCCGTTCCTCCTCCGGGTCGTTTGTCAAACGTGACCGGATTGCCGCCAGGATCGTGTTCAACACCTCTGTGGGAGGGGTGCCGTCCAGGCAGATGACGAACACGTGTCCGAACCGGGCCTCGTACGCCGCATGTGCCGCCCCCAACGCCGTGTGGGCCGCCGCGTACACCCCGTCCGGGAGGTCGGGCAGGGACTCTGCCGACAGTGCCTCCGACAGGTCGCCCGGGGTCAGGTCGTACGCCGCCTCGTCCGCTGCCGCCAGGAGGGAGTCCAGGTCCGGGTAGGGGCGGTGGTCGGTGAGGCGGCGGGCCCAGCGGAGGCTGCGCAGGCAGGTGAGGAGTGCGCGCTCGATGTCCGCGGCGGGGTCGGTGTTGAACCGCTCCAGGCTTGTCGGCGTAGGAGAGGGGGACTCGCTGCGCGTCTGGGCCGGCATGGCGAGCCGACCGGTGAGGTGGGGAAGACGGTGCGCGGGCAGCGTGAGTCCTCGGAGTTCTGGGTTGCCGTGTGAGAAGTACCGCTCACACTATCGAGAGTGGTCAGGAGCTGTCCCTCGGGCGTCTGAAATTCACCCGAACGGGATAGTTTCGGAACATACGGTGGACCTAGGAGGTGCGTGGCATGCGGGCGATACGTGAGGCTCGGGCAGGTGGGAACCGATGACCGGGCGGAGGCGACGAGCCCCCGAGCGAACCCCTGACCGGAAGACGCACGGACAGGGGTCCCGGTTGCTTCTCGGGGCCGGTGTTCTCGTCGCCGTCGGTGCCGTGGGAGTGACCGTCGCCCTCTGGCCGGTCGGCGACACCGGCCCGGACACCGGCAGCGACACCGCGTCGACCGGCGCGGCCCGCTCCTCGGACATACCCGGAGCCACCGCCTCCGCCCCCGACGCGGCCCGCGCCCCTTCCGCCGCCGCACCCTCCTCGACCGCCCCCTCCCGCGTCTACCCCCTGTCCAGGACGCCCCGCACCATCCCCGCCGTACGCGAGCACACACCCGCCCGAGGTCCCGGCTGGCGCCCCGCCTCGACCGCCCGGGTGGTCGTCACCGCCGGTGCCCTCGCCGACGAGGGGAAGCTGCTCGCCGGTGAGCTGAAGATGACGTACGGCGGGACCGGCGCCCCTCGTGCCGGGGACGTCCAGCTCAAGCTGGCCCCGGGGCAGGCGAAGAGCGGGCCCGAGTCCTACACCCTCACCGTCACGAACGGCCGCGTCACCGTCGCCGCCCCCGCCGAGGCCGGCGTCTTCTACGGCACCCGCACCCTCAAGCAGGAGGTCAGCGGCAAGGGCACCGCCCCCGAGGGCGTCGTCCGCGACCGGCCAGCCAAGGCGCAGCGCGGGCTGATGCTGGACATCGCGCGCAAGCACTTCACGGCGGGCTGGATCGAGGACCGCATCCGTGAACTGGGCGACCTCAAGTTCAACGAGCTGGGCCTGCACTTCTCTGACGACCAGGGCTTCCGGATCGCCTCCGACAGCCACCCCGAGGTCGTCTCCGCGCAGCACCTCACCAAGGCCGAGGTCCGCGGCATCCTCGCCCTCGCCGCGAGCCGCCACATCACCGTCGTGCCCGAGATCGACTCCCCGGGCCACCTGGGCGCGGTCCTCGCCGCCCACCCCGACCTACAGCTGACCAACGCGCAGGGCACGGCGGCACGCGGGGCGATCGACATCTCCAAGCCCGAGTCCGCGCAGATCGTCGACGACCTCCTCAACGAGTACGCCGACCTCTTCCCGGGCGCCTCCTGGCATCTCGGCGGCGACGAGTACCGGGCCCTGACGGTCTCCAGCCCGGCCGCCTCCTACCCCCAGCTCGCCGCCGCGGCCACCGAGAAGTACGGGTCAGGGGCCGGTGTCTCCGACCTCGCGACGGGCTGGCTCAACGACCGGGCCGCCACCGTCCGCGCCCACGACCGGACGGCCGTACGCGCCTGGAACGACGGCTTCTACCAGTCGAGTTCGGTCCAGCCGGACAAGGCCATCCAGGTCGCCTACTGGACCGGCAAGGAGATCGGCGCCCGGCAGCCGGCCGGGTATCTGAGCGCGGGCCGCGAGGTCGTCAACTACAACGACGAGTACCTCTACTACGTGCTCGGGCAGCCGAACACCTTCGTCTATCCCACCGGCGAGCGGATCTACAAGCAGTGGACCCCGCGCGTGCTGCGCGGAAGTACGGCCGTCTCCTCGACGTACGACAGCCAGATACTCGGCGGGGTCTTCGCCGTCTGGTGCGACCTCGCCGGTTCACAGACACAGGCCCAGGTGGCCGCCGGCATCCGGATGCCCCTGCGGGCGACCGTCCAGAAGCTGTGGGACCCCCGGGCCCAGCCGTCCCTGTCCTGGAACCGGTTCAAGGCGCTGGCGGACCGGCTGGACTGAATCCCGCTGGACGGACGGGCCGGTTGGACCGTAAGTTCCGCGTAAGTAACACCAGTCGAACATCAGTCGTACGAGTCGTACCAGTACTCGTGTGTCGGGCGTGCCCCCGAGGGGGGTGCGCCCGGCTTCTTGTCGGGGGATCCGCATGTCCAGCAATCACAGCCAGTTCTCGGCGCCGACCGGGCCGGTCGTCCAGCCCCACGGCCCCGCCTGGCTCCGCTCGCCGGTCGGACTCGGCAAGGCCGTCGCCGTGCTGCTCGGCGTGGTCATCGCCGTCGACCTCTTCGCCGTCTACGCCGACCTCACCATGTACGACGTGATGGGCTCCCTCGCGAACGACGGCGACGACTACGACGCCTACCTGCGCGACGCCGACCACGCGGACTCGCTCTACGCCGCCGCCGGATACCTGCAGTCCGCGTCCCTCGTCGCGACGACGGTCGTCTACCTCATCTGGTTCCTGCGCGTACGGGTCAACGCCGAGGTGTTCAACCCGTTCGGGCACAGCAAGAAGCGCGCCTGGGCCGGCTGGGGCTGGTTCGTGCCGGTCGTGAGCCTGTGGTTCCCGCGCCGGATCATGCTGGACATCTGGGACGCGAGCAGCCGCGCCGGCACCCGCGCCCCGCAGGGGCTCGTCAACACCTGGTGGACGCTGTGGATCCTCGCGCTCCTCACCAACCGGGCCGGGTACACCGCGTACCGCAACGCCGACACCGCCGACGAGATCCAGGACGCCGTCGGTCAGGTGCTGCTCTCCGACGTCGCCGACATCGCCGCCGCCGTCCTCGCGATCCTCGTCGTGCTCCGGCTCACCCGGATGCAGCACGAGAAGGCGTCGCTCGGTCCCGCCCCCATGAGCGCCTGACACGCCCGGCGCGTCGGATCACTGGCCAACTCCCTTGCGGCTGTGGTGTATTCGGCGCGGGTAAGCGAGAAGAGCGGTAGAGCGAGAAGAGCCGAAGAGCAGGCAGGACCGAAAGGCCGGGGGGAAGGCATTGGGTTACTGGGGCTACTTGATCGTGGGCAGGAGCGAGCGGCCGCTCGCCGAGACCGACGCCCTGCGCGCGGTGCGCGACGGGCTGACCCCGCGCGAACGGCGGGACGACGGCTGGCAGGTGTGGGAGTACCCGAGCGGCGACGGTGACGTCGGCAGCATGAACACGCTCGCCCTGGAGACCGGCGCACCCGCGCTCTTCGGGTACGTCATGGACAGCCGCTGTGTGGTGCTGGAGGCGGCGGCGCCCGAGAGCGGCGCCTGGACCACCTGTCTGGCCCGCGAGGCCATGGCCGGGTACCTGGGCGCCGGACAGGACGAGGGCGACGAGGACGGTGCGGAGGACGGCGGGCTCACGCTCGACGACTACTTCCTGGAACCCGCCGACGCGGCCGGACGCGCGATCGACTGGGCCGCCGAGGCCGGCCACACGGTGAACGCCGGGCCGCTCCTCGACGTACTGACCTCAGAGCCCGACCCTTTGGCCGAAAACCTGTTCTTCCGGTTCCTTGACCGCCTCGGTGTTCTGCCGCTGTGACGCGCCGGGTACGTTGCACGCAGTAAGGGAAAGCGCGGGCTCCGTAAGGGCCGGCGCCCTGGCGAGGGAGGCGTGCATGAGCCTGGTGGAACTGATCGCTCGGGCCGACGAGCGCGGCCTGACAGCCAGCGGACTGGCTTGTTTGGATCGGTGCGTCGCCCTTCTGGGCGGCGACGACGAGATCCTGCGCCCCCTGTGGGCCAGCCTCGCCGACGGCGCCGACTCCGGGGAGTGGACGGCCCGGCTGGAACAGGCCCGGCTCAAGCTCGACCTCGACGAGCCGGACGTCCTGACCGTCTCCGGCGCCTCCGCCGAGGGCGAGGCCACCCTCCTCGCCCGGCGGATGCTCGCCGCCGCACCCGCGACCCGGACCGCCGCCGGGGTGCGCGAGTGGGCCGACGCCTGCTCCGTCGCCGCACTCCGCATCCACCGCCTCCTGGATGCCTCCGCCACCGGCGCCGCCTCGGTCGACCCCCACCGCGAAGGCCGTACGGAGGGCATGTCGCCCCTGGTCGCGGCCGAACTGCGGCGCCAGACCAGGGTCCTGGAACTGCTCGCCGAACACGGCTCCGGCGGACTGCGGCAGGCGATGGCCGTGTCGACGGAGGGGCGGCGCGTCCTGCGCGCGGTGGTGTCACGACGGGCCCGCGGACGGGCCTGAACCCCGGAATCGGGTAACTCCTGTGACTGTCCCGTGGTCGTCCTGGGGCGGTCCCGCACCGATCCCGGGCAGTCGCCGAAAACGAGTGACACCTGCCGTCACCTGCACGCTTTCCTGAAATGTGACAGCACACCGAGCAGCAGTACACGCAGCCCGAACAACCCGCCCGCACGCCGCCGCGAAACCCGTGCGCTGGGCCGCCGACACCGTCGCGACCATGCGCGAGGGCGCCCGGCTGCGCCTCGACTACTCGACCCAGAGTCTGTGGCGCGTCGACCGGATGATCGAGGAACTCCGCCGTGAACAGCCGCCGTACGCCGCCGTGGAGTCGGTGCTGCGCGGCTTCGGGGCGTACGCGGGCGAGGTCATCGTCCGGCGGGCCGGGGGCGCCGCCGAGTGGCTGGAGGCGGGCGGCGGCCACTGGGTCCGTACGGCCGACGGGCGGCTGTGGGACCCGGTCGACGAGGCCCGCCGCTGTTTCGCCGGACACGGCTCGCTGCGGCTCCTGTGCCGGGACGCGACGACGGTCTGAGCCGACGTGAGCTGTGACACTTCCGCGCCGAGCGACGCAGATGCCCATAAGGGCGGCAGTCGAACACGCGCCCGTACTCCCACTCGGTACGCCGGTACGGACGAGGACAGCGCTTGGGCCAGGGACGACGGGGAACCCGCCGAGTACAGGCGTACGACGAGGAACTGGGCGCAGCCGTCGCGCGGGCCCAGGACGGCGACGAGGCGGCCTTCGCGGTCGCGTACCGGATCGTGCAGCCCGGACTCCTCGGCTATCTGCGCGGCCTCGTCGGCGACGAGGCCGAGGACGTGGCGTCCGACGCCTGGCTGGAGATCTCCCGCGACCTGGGCCGGTTCAAGGGCGACGGAGCCGGTTTCCGCGGCTGGACGGCGACCATCGCCCGCAACCGCGCCCTCGACCTGCTGCGCCGAAGACGGGTACGGCCGCAGGGGACGGCGCTCGAAGAGGACGTACTGGAGCTGCCCGGCCCGTACAGCACCCCGGACCAGGTCCTGGAGGCACTCTCCACGGAGTACGCCCTCGGACTGATCGCCGGACTCCCGCGCGACCAGGCCGAGGCGGTCCTGCTCCGCGTGGTCGTCGGCCTCGACGCCTCCGCCGCCGCCCGCGTCCTCGGCAAACGCCCAGGCGCGGTACGTACGGCCGCACACCGGGGCCTGAAGCGCCTCGCCCGGCAACTGGGGGATCTGGGGGATCCGACATGAACGGCGACGACACGGCAGACGCCCGGCGGGCACGGGAGCGGGAACTGGCGGGGCTGCTCGCCGCCGCCCTGCGCGCGGGTGCCGGCGAAGGGGAACGGGCGGCGATCGCGGCGTTTCTGCTGGCCAGGGACTCCGGTGCGCACAAGACGGCACCCACCCGGCGCCAGGACGACTGGCGGTGAACGGGGGTCTCGCACCCCCTGAGGGCCCACTGACGGCCCGCCGATGGCAACGGCCGGAGCCGCCACCCCCCACAGGAGAGGCCCCGGCCGTCGCGCGGCACGGGCCGCGCGGCGGCCCGTATCTCCTACAGCGCCGCGCGTGCGTTTTCTGTCACACCCTCACCGCATCACGGGTTGGTTGCACGTTGTACGGACATGGACGAGCAGCGGTTTCACGCCGTAACGTGCCTTTCGCTACAGGCTGCGGACGACAGGAAACTGCATCCACTGAGGTCTTGAGGTGTGCTCGGTGCAGGGGGACGACGCGGAGCTGACCACCGCGGTGCTTGCGGCACAGGCAGGGGACGAGACCGCGTTCCGGACTGTGTACCGCTCGGTGCACCCACGGTTGCTCGGGTACGTACGGACGCTGGTCGGCGATCCGGACGCCGAGGACGTGACGTCCGAGGCCTGGCTGCAGATCGCCCGTGACCTGGACCGCTTCAGCGGGGACGCGGACCGCTTCCGGGGCTGGGCCGCGCGAATAGCCCGCAACCGCGCCCTCGACCACATACGGATGCGCGGGCGCCGCCCGGTCATAGGCGGCGACGAGACCGAGCTGTCCGGCCGGGCCGCCGACTCCGACACGGCGGGCGAGGCCATGGAGTCCCTGGCCACCGACCGCACGCTCTCCCTCATCGCCCAGCTGCCCCAGGACCAGGCCGAGGCCGTCGTCCTGCGGGTGGTCGTCGGTCTCGACGCCAAGACCGCCGCCGAGACCCTCGGCAAACGCCCCGGAGCCGTACGTACGGCGGCGCACCGCGGCCTGAAACGGCTCGCGGAGTTGCTCGGGGCGGACCCGGAGGCGACCGCCGCGCTCGACGCGCTGCCGCCCCAGCGGGAACCGCACGGACGTGCGGTGACGTCGGCCGGTGTGACGCATATGCGTTCGCGGACGCAGAAGGACATGTGATGGCCGACGACGACCGGTACAGGTGGCTGGACCGCGCCACGGCGGAACGCTTGCTGAGCGGGGAGTCACTGGAGGCTTCACTGGCGTCCGCGGGCCCCGAGGCCCGCGACCAGGCAGAGCGGCTCGCCAAGACCCTGGGCGCCCTCTCCGTGGACGCCCCGCAGAACGATGCCGAACTCCCCGGTGAGGCCGCGGCGCTCGCCGCCTTCCGCAAGGCCCGCCCGACCCCGGACACGGCCGCCGTGTCCGACCTGGGCCCGCAGGCCGGGCGGGACATGGGTCTCGTACGCGTGGGCGGCTTCGGGCGTTCCGGCTCCCGGGCCCGTCCGGCCCGTTGGGGCCGCCCCCTGCGCCTCGGGCTCAGTGCCGCGCTGGCCGCCGGCATGGTCGGCTCGGTCGCGGTGGCCGCCGGGGCCGGAGTCCTGCCGAACCCGTTCCGCGACGACGAACCCGGCCGTCCCGCCGCCACCGTGTCGGCCGCCGAGCGCGACCCGATGCTGGCCTCGCCGACGCCGGACGGCTCCCGGGGCAAGAGCGCCCCGTCCCTCAGGCCCGACAGCACGACCGGGGGTTCCGTCGACAACGGCTCCGCCGGGCGCGAGGAGGCCCAGGAGGACACGGCCGACGCGGACCAGGGACCGCGCTCCGACATGAGCCTGCCCGGCGACTGGCGCAGCGGCCTCGCCTCGTCCTGCCGCGACATGCGCAGCGGCAAGAAGCTGGAGGCGGAGCGCAGACGGGCCCTGGAGAAGGCGGCCAAGGGGTCCACGAAGGTGTCGCAGTACTGCGAGGACACCCTGAAGGACGACCCGGCCGTCAGTTCGAACTCCGACACCGGTACAGGCACGGACCCGGGACCGGGCGAGGGCGACCAGAGCGGCGCCGGTGACACGGGCGGCAACGGCAACGCCGTCACCGGCGACGACAAGGGCAACGGCGGCGGCGGTGGAGGGCGCGGCAACGGCAACGGCACAGGCCGTGGTGACCGTGCCGCGACGAAGCCGACGCCCGAGCCGACGTCCTTCGCCACCGTCAAGGCGGACGACCCCCAGAACGACCCGGCGCCGGAGGCCTCCGACCCGTCGTACGGCATCCTGCCGCTGCCGACGGCCACCTGACCCCGTACGAACTCCGTACGGCCTCCGTACGCCCCAGGGGCCCCTTGCACCTTTCCCCGCCACCGGGCCGCGAATGACCGCAGTGCACCGCCCTGACCTGCGAAGACGCGCGTCGGTGAAGTTCTCACGTGCCGGGTGTGACATTTTCAGCGGCGCCGACGCAGTAGTCAGTGAGCCGACTGGTCATCGGTTCCTCGCACAGAGCCGGGGGTTCCCCCCGTACCTACGGCTCGTGCACCTGGCGCGGGCGGGACACGTTCCCCCGGTCCCGTCCGCGCCCCCAAATCACCGTCTCCGCCGCCTCACCAGTAGACGACGACCTTGTCGCCGACACTCACCTGGGCGAAGATCGCGGCGATCGCCAGCTCGTCCCGGACGTTCACACAGCCGTGCGAGGCGCCGCCGTAGCCACGGGCCGCGAAGTCGGCGGAGTAGTGGACCGCCTGGCCGCCGCTGAAGAACATCGCGTAGGGCATGGGCGAGTCGTAGAGCGTCGACACGTGGTGCCGTGACTTCCAGTAGACGCTGAAGACGCCTTCCCGGGTCGGTGTGAACTGGCTGCCGAACCGCACGGCCACCGTCGAGACGGTCCGGCCGTCGACCATCCAGCGCAGCGTCCGGCTCGTCTTGCTGATGCACAGCACGCGGCCCGTGAGACAGCGTCGGTCGGGATAGGCGGCCGGCTGCCCGCCCATCAGGAACAGTTCCCACTGGCCGGGTTCGCGCGTCATCCGCAGCAGCCGCTGCCAGGTGACGGTGTCGGTCTTCCCGGTGCGCGGCAGCCCACGCTTGCCCTGGAAGCCCTTGACGGCGGTCTCCGTCAGGTCGTCGTACGACCCGGTCGGCCCGTCGTAGAGCCAGGCGACCTGACGCAGCCGCGCCTGAAGCTCGCGCACGTCACGCCCGCTGTCGCCGCGCGACCAGAGAACGGCGGGAGGGGGCGTGACGGGGGCCGCCTTCTTGGGAGTCGGCGCCGGTGTGGCCGTGGCGGCGGGTTTGTCGTCGGTGGGCGGGTGCGAGACCCGGATGTGCACGGGTGACCTGGCGTCGCCGTCCGTGCCGGTGGTCTGCACGGTGCAGCCGCCCAGGGCGAGAGCCGTGAGAACAGCAAGAATCGCCTTTCGCATGCCTGTAGTACGCAAGCCGGACCCCCGAAGCTCATGATTGTTGTGTGCGGCGACTGGCAAGCTACGCGGAGGTACACACCATGACGCGTGAGTCCGAGTCGGGACTACCCATCGAACCGGCGTACGGACCCGGCGCACTCGTGAACTGGGATCCTGCGGAGAAACTGGGCGAGCCGGGCGCGTACCCCTTCACGCGGGGCGTGTATCCGACCATGTACACCGGCCGCCCCTGGACAATGCGCCAGTACGCCGGTTTCGGCACCGCCGCGGAGTCGAACGCGCGCTACCGGCAGTTGATCGCCCACGGCACGACGGGCCTGTCCGTAGCCTTCGACCTGCCCACTCAGATGGGCCACGACAGCGACGCGGCAATCGCCCACGGCGAGGTCGGCAAGGTGGGCGTGGCGATCGACTCGGTGGACGACATGCGGGTCCTGTTCGAGGGAATCCCGCTGGACAGGGTCTCGACGTCGATGACGATCAAC
Organism: Streptomyces sp. NPDC002156; assembly: GCF_053593675.1. NCBI lineage: Bacteria > Bacillati > Actinomycetota > Actinomycetes > Kitasatosporales > Streptomycetaceae > Streptomyces > Streptomyces sp. NPDC002156. The sequence continues at coordinate 18,015 of NZ_JBSFDA010000072.1, forward strand.
GCCCCGGCGGCCCTTCTCCTCCTGATGTACGAGCTGGTGGCCGAGGAGCAGGGAATCCCGGCCGCCCAGCTCACGGGCACGATCCAGAACGACGTACTGAAGGAGTACATCGCGCGCGGGACATACATCTTCCCGCCCGCACCCTCCCTGCGCCTCACCGCGGACATCTTCAAGTACTGCCGGGCCGAGATCCCGAAGTGGAACACGATCTCGATCTCCGGCTACCACATGGCGGAAGCGGGTGCGAGCCCCGTACAGGAGATCGCGTTCACGCTCGCGGACGGCATCGAGTACGTCCGCACGGCGGTCGCGGCCGGCATGGACGTCGACGATTTCGCCCCACGCCTGTCCTTCTTCTTCGTGGCCCGGACGACGCTCCTGGAGGAGGTGGCGAAGTTCCGCGCGGCGAGGAGAATCTGGGCGCGGGTGATGAGGGAGGAATTCGGAGCCCGGAACCCCAGGTCATGGATGCTGCGCTTCCACACACAGACGGCGGGCGTCCAACTGACGGCCCAGCAGCCGGAGGTGAACCTGGTCAGGGTGGCTGTCCAGGCCCTGGCGGCGGTACTCGGCGGCACCCAGTCCCTCCACACGAACAGCTTCGACGAGGCACTGGCCCTCCCCACGGACAAGAGCGCCCGCCTGGCCCTCCGCACCCAGCAGGTCCTCGCCTACGAGACGGACGTGACGGCGACGGCGGACCCCTTCGCGGGCTCGTACGCGATCGAGAAGCTGACGGACGAAGTGGAGGCGGCGACGCTGACGCTGATGAGGCGGGTCGAGGACCTCGGCGGCGCGGTGACCGCGATCGAACACGGCTTCCAGAAGACGGAGATCGAGAACAACGCGTACCGCATCGCCCAGGAGACGGACGCGGCGGAACGGGTGGTGGTGGGCGTCAACCGCTTCCAACTCGACGAGGAGGAACCGTACGAGCCACTCCGCGTGGACCCGAAGATCGAGGCGGAGCAGGCACAACGGCTGGCACGGCTACGGGCGGGGCGGGACCAGGTGGCGGTGGACGCGGCCCTGTCCGCCTTGCGGGAAGCGGCGGAGGGCACGGCCAACGTCCTGTATCCGATGAAGGATGCGCTGCGGGCCAGGGCGACGGTGGGGGAGGTGTGCGGGGCGTTGCGGGAGGTTTGGGGGGTTCATGTGCCTAGTGATGCGTTCTGAGGTGCTGCGGCAGGCCGTGTCCGCCCCGTGAAATCCCAGCCCGGATTGTCGTACCCCCGTGCGACACTCGCCCCATGTTCGGCGTAACTGACCTCCCCACGTATCTCACCGGCCTGGTCCTCATCGTCCTGCTCCCCGGTCCCAACTCTCTCTACGTCCTCTCCGTCGCCGCCCGTCGAGGCATCCGCACCGGGTACAAGGCCGCAGCGGGTGTCTGGTGCGGGGATGCCGTGTTGATGACCCTCTCCGCGGCCGGGGTCGCCTCGCTGCTCCAGGCGAACGCCCTGCTGTTCGGGATCGTGAAATACGCCGGCGCCGGTTATCTGACCTGGCTCGCGATAGGCATGCTCCGGGCCGCCTGGGGCATGTGGCGCTCGCGGCGGGAAGAGGCCGAGGTCCAGGACGCGGTCGTCGGTGCCGACGAGCGGCCCTATCGCCGTGCTCTCGTCATCAGCCTCTTCAACCCGAAGGCGATCCTGTTCTTCGTCGCCTTCTTCGTGCAGTTCGTCGACCCCGGATACGCCTACCCGGCTGTCTCCTTCGTCGTCCTCGGTGTCTTCGCGCAGTTCGCGAGCTTCCTCTATCTCACCGCGCTGATATTCGGCGGGACCAGGCTGGCCGCCGTCTTCCGGCGCCGTCGGCGCCTGTCGGCGGGGGCGACCTCGGCAGCGGGCGCGCTCTTCATCGGCTTCGCCGTGAAGCTGTCCCTGGCCAGCAGCGTCTAGCCGAGGACGCCCATGGCCGCCGCGTACTCCGTCAGGCCCTCCGCCGTCTCGCCCGCCCAGCCCACGTAACCGTCCGGGCGGATCAGGAACACCCCCGTGCCGTACACCTCGTACGAGAGCAGGCGGACCGTGGGCACGGCGGGGAGCGGAGGCAGGGCTGTCGCCGTGGCCACCGTCAGCAGGGTCCAGTGCGGGCCGCGGAACGTGTCGAAGAGGCGTACGCCGTCCACCGTGCCGTCCGGTGCGCGGTCGCCCGCGTGGACCGGGCCGGGGGTCGGGCGGGTCTCCAGTGTCAGGGACGAGTCCCGGTAGCCGAGGCCGAGCTGGCGGGTCGCCTCGCCGCGCCTGATCTCGCCCCGGTGGACACCCGTGGAGATGCCGAGCATCTGCGCGGCGATCGGCCGGCGCTCCTCCTCGTACGTGGCCAGCAGGGACTCCGGCGCCCCACGCCTCAGCACGGCGCCCAGCTTCCAGCCCAGGTTGTACGCGTCCTGGACGCTCGTGTTCAGGCCCTGGCCCCCGGCGGGGGAGTGGACGTGGGCCGCGTCCCCGGCGAGGAAGACCCGGTCGGCGCGGAAGGCGTCCGCCAGCGCCGCCCTCGGGCGGAAGTCCGAGGCCCAGCGGACCTCCGTCACATCCTCGGGGGCCAGATGCGAGCGGGCGGTCACCGTCTTCCGTATGGCCTCCAGGGACACGTCCAGGTGCTCTCCCTCCGGGAACTGGGCCACCAGCTGGAAGTCCTCCGTCCCGGCCAGCGGGCAGATCGCCATGAAGCCCGCGCCCTCCCCGCTCGGCGGGAAGACGTGCCAGTTGTCGCGGTCCAGGCCCGTGATCCGGACGTCCGCCACCAGGATCGGGTTCGGGTCGACCGTCTCGCCGGTCATACCGATCCCCAGCGCCCGGCGGATCGTCGAGCGGCCACCGTCGGCCGCGACGACATACCGCGCACGGACCGGCGCACCCGCCGCGAAGGCGACCGTCACGCCCTCCTCGTCCTGGTCGAGCCCCACGACCTCCCTGCCGAACTCCACCCGCCCGCCCAGCTCCGTCAGCCGCGCGAACAGGATCTCCTGCGTCCGCCACTGCGGCACCATCCACGGTTCGGCCCCGTACGGAGACGCCCCGACCTCCTCGCTCTCCTCCGCCGGGTCGAACATCCGGTGCTCGCCCACCCGTTCGCCGTTCTGCCAGATCATCCCGACCGGGTACGTGCCCCCGGCCGCCCGGATCGCGTCCAGCACCCCGAGGTCGTCGAAGACCTCCATCGTGCGCGGCTGGATCCCCTTGCCCCGCGACCCGGGGAACAGCCCCTCGGCCCGCTCCACGACCACCGCGTCCACCCCGCGCCGCGCGAGGTCCACGCCGAGCGCCAGTCCGGTCGGCCCGGCTCCCACGATCACTACATCCACTACGTCGGTCATGACTACCGCCTCCTTAACGTTGTTAAGTTGCCCTGCCCTCCGAGAGTGGACTTAACGGTGTTAAGTTGTCAAGCGTGAGTACGGAACGACGAGTCCCCCTCGACCGCAAACGCGTCGCCGACACCGCCCTGAAGCTCCTGGGCGAGGTCGGTCTCGACGGCCTCACCCTGCGGGCCATCGCCAAGGAGCTGGACGTCAAGGCACCCGCCCTGTACTGGCACTTCAAGGACAAACAGGCCCTGCTCGACGAAATGGCGACCGAGATGTACCGGCGGATGGTCGCCGGTCCGGCTCCTGGTCCCGACGTCCCGTGGGACGAGCGGCTGCTCCTCGCCAACCGCGGACTGCGCGACGCCCTGCTCGGCTACCGCGACGGCGCCAAGGTGTTCAGCGGCTCCCGTTTCACCGGTGTCGAGCACGCCGTCCAGATGGAGGCGAACCTCCGCTGCTTCGTCGAGGCCGGCTTCACCCCGGCCCAGGCCGTCCGCGCGAACATGACCGCGTACGTCTATACGATTGGCTTCGTCACGGAGGAGCAGGGCGTGGAGCCGCTGCCCGGTGAGCGCCGGGAGGGGTACGACGTCGAGGAGCGGGCCCGGCGGATGGCAGACTTTCCTCTGTCGGCCGCGGCCGGCGCCGAGGTCTTCCAGGACTACGACCGACAGTTCGAGGAAGGGCTGAAGCTGGTGCTCGCAGGAATCGGGGCGACGTACGGAATGACGTACGGAAAGTCGTCGTGAGACAGCGCGTGTGCGGCTCGGCCCTCATCTTTCGAGTGCTGTCCGGTCGGGACCGAGTTGACATCCGGCGCCGAATAACTCTTACTGTCGCGGAATCTGCAGCTGAGAGAGCCCAGGTGTACGCGTGACCAACCGTCCCCCGATACTGTCCGTCGTCGTGCCTTGTTACAACATCGAGACCTATGTCTCGGACACCGTGACGAGTCTCGTCAACAACGACCAGGACGACTTCGAGTTCATCTTCGTCGAGGACCGCTCGACCAAGGACAAGACCTACGAGGCGTTGCTGGAGCTGACGAAGCGGCTGAAGAACGGCAGGGTGATCCGGCACGAGCAGAACGGCGGTCTGGCCACCGCCCGCAACACCGGCATCGACGCGTCCGAGGGCACCTACATCACCTTCCTCGACGGTGACGACTGGCTGGGCCCGGGTTATCTCAAGGCCCTCGTCGACTCCATCCAGCGCCATGACGTCGACTTCGTGCGTACCGACCACGTACAGGTCAACGGCATAGAGCGGGCCGTCCACCGGGCGCCCGAGGGCCGCCGGAACGTGCCGCTGGACCCGCGTACCTCGATCCTCCCCGTCGACGACACCACGATGGTCGACTACCCCTACGCCTGGGCCGGCGTCTACCACCGCCGCCTCCTCGACAAGGGCATGCTGCGCTTCCACGACGGTCTGAAGACCGCCGAGGACCGCCCCTGGATCTGGGACCTGCACCGCAGGGCCGACTCCTACCTGGTCGCCAGCCTGCGCGGGGTCTTCTACCGCCGGGGCGTCACCACCTCGCTCACCCAGATCGGTGACGTCCGCCAGCTGGACTTCTTCCGGTCCTTCGACCTCGTACTCGCCGAACTCGCGAGCGACCCCGAGGTCGGGCTGCTGCGCAAGAAGGCGCTGCGCAACTACTGCGTCGTCATCGCGCACCAGCTGCTCCAGCGCAGCCGCTTCGACCGGCCGACCGCCGCCAAGCTGCGGCAGATGAGCGCCGACGCGCTGAACAAGATGTCCGAGGACGAGCTCCAGGCCGCCCTCATCGGTATGGGCGAGCAGCGCGTACACCTGCTGCGGCGCGTGCGCGGCGGTATGAAGGGAATCGCGGCATGATCCAGATCTTCTTCTCGGCGACGCAGTACGCGGCGGCGACCGTCACGGCCGCGATCCGCGCCGGGCTCTTCGGCCCGCGCGAGGAGCACCGCCGCATCCTGGTCGTCAGCAACACGGCCGCCATCCCGGAGGTCGGCACCCCGCTCGACAGAATGGCCGGCTTCGAGAAGCTGCGGCCCGAGTTCGACGAGGTGCGCTCCTGGAACGAGTTCATCTCCCCGCACCACCCGGCCGGCTGGTCCCCGCGCGCCCAGGACGCCATCCTGTGGGAGAAGGCCGTACGCCTGGCCTGGGACCTCGGTGACGAGCCCGTCGAGATCGCCTGCGAGTCGATCCAGGCGAACCCGTCGCGCGCGGTCGCCGAGATCTTCGCCGACAGCCCGATCCACGTGTACGCGGACGGCCTGATGAGCTACGGCCCCACCCGCAACCGCGTTCCGCACGGCATGAGCAGCCGCATTGCCCGCGTGCTCCACCTCGACCTCATACCGGGACTGCGGCCCCTGCTCCTCGCCGAGTACGGCGTGGAGCCGGTGCCGATCCCGAACGGGCCGATCGTCGAGGTTCTCAACGAGATCGGGGAGCAGGGCGTCGACCTGCTCGCCGAGCGCATCCCGGCCGAGAACCGTCCGACGGCCGTGCTCCTCGGTCAGTACCTGTCCGCCATCAACCTCATCACCCAGGAGGAAGAAGAGGAGCTGCACGTCCGGATGCTCCGGGCCGCGGCCAAGGCCGGCCACACGGCCGTCCTGTTCAAGCCGCACCCGAGCGCCCCGGCCGCGTACTCCACGTCCCTGCAGACCGCCGCCACGGAACTCGGCGTGCACCTGAGCGTGCTCAACGAACCGGTGCTCGCGGAGACGGTGTTCGCGTACCTGAAGCCGCAGCTGGTCGTCGGCTGCTTCTCCACCGCGCTGATGACCGCCGCGACCTTCTACGGCATCCCGGTCGCCCGGGTCGGCACGGAGTCGCTCCTCGACGCCATCACGCCGTACGAGAACAGCAACCGCATCCCGCTCACCATCATCGACGCGGCCCTGCCCGACGCCGAACGCGACCTCGCGTCCAGCATCGGCGTGCCGTCCGACGACCCCGGCCTTGTCGCACGGCTGGAGCCGCTGGTGAAGGCGGTCGGGTACTGCATGCAGTCCCGTAAGCACCCGCAGCTGCGTGAAGAGGTCGCGGCCTGGCTGTCGGTCCATCTGTCGGAGAACGCCCACTACTTCAAGCGCCGCCGCCTGACCAGCCTCCGCCTCCCCGGCGGCAGCACGGTCCGCGCGGAGACGCTGCGGCGCAACCCGACGGTCCGCAAGGTCGTGAAGAAGGTCAGGGCCGTGCGGTCCTGACGGGCAGCGGCATATGAAAGGGCCCGGGGTCGGAATCCGACCCCGGGCCCTTTCACACACTCAACTCACTTGGCCTGCTTGAGCTTCTCGCCCAGCTGCTTCGACTGCAGCGTCATCGTCCGCTTCAGACGCGGCCCGAAGGGCTTCTCGACGAACTTGTGCATGAGCCAGGCCAGCGTCAGCAGGCTCGCCACCGACGCGAGGATCGTCAGGTAGGGGTCGAGGCCCCAGCCGCGGTGCAGGACCCGGATGAAGAACCAGCCCAGGTGCTCGTGGATCAGATAGAAGGGGTACGTCAACGCGCCCGCGATCGTCAGCCAGTTCCAGTTCGCCCAGCGCGTCCAGCCCAGCGCGACCACCGCCACTGAGGCGAAGGCGAGCAGCACGATCAGCTGGATCACGTACGGGTTGCGGGAGAAGTCGCCCTGCGGGCCCGGGTGCCAGAGGGCAGTCACCGAGTAGCGCTGGCCCAGCAGGAACGACATGCCGACGATGCCCCACAGGAGCAGGTCGCTGCCGTAACGGTGGATCAGGTAGAGGGCCAGGCCGCCGATGAAGAAGGGGGCGTGGTCGCGGAAGGTCAGTTCGGAGATCAGCGGGTTGTCGGCGACCCGGGCGAAGGCGCCGGCCAGCGTCCACAGGATGCAGAAGGTCACCACACGGCGGTAGGTGACGCCCTTCCAGACCACGAACAGCGCGAACAGCACGTAGAACTTGAGCTCCACCCACAGCGTCCAGCACACGCCCAGGACACGCGAGCTGCCCAGCGGCTGCTGCATCATCGTGAAGTTGAGCAGGAACTCGTCGGCGCGCACATGGTGAACGACCACCGGCATCGCGAACGAGGCGGCGGTGACCATGACGATCGCGACCCAGTACGCCGGGTAGAGACGGGCGATGCGCGAGCGGAAGAAGTCGCCCAGCGTCTTGCCCCAACTGCTCATGCAGATCACGAAGCCGCTGATGACGAAGAAGAACTGCACCCCGAGGCTGCCGTAGGTGGCGAACCCGGACAGGGTCGGGAACATCACACCGGGCGACTGGTCCCAGGACTCGGCGACCGTGCCGTTCTTACCGGCGAAGTGGTACATGCAGACCATGAGCGCGGCCACCAGCCGCAGTCCGTCCAGCGCCCTGAGCCGACTGACCGGACGGGCGGCCTTGGCACCCTCGGCTGAGGGCGGAACGGCCGGTTCGGCACTCCCGGACCGCGGACCCGGCGGGGGAGCCGGGAGCGGGGGTGCCATGGTCTGGTCGGCCGCGGTCATCGGGTGGCCTTTCGCAGCGGGGACAAGAGAAGAGAACAAGCGAAGCTGACTCATCGACGGTAACCAGGAGAGTCAGGGGCAACCCAAAGAGGTAGCACAGAACTCCGACGGATGAATAACCGGTCAGGTCATTGACGTATGCACGCACTCGAAGGTTGCGCGCACACGCCAACGCGTCGCCACCCGTCCGTATACGAATCGGTGGCGACGCGTTCGGCAGATTAGATGCCCGCGGGGCCTGTTGTCATCGCTTCACCGTCTTGCTCAGCGCCCGGGCCCGGCGCGCGATCCGGCGCACGGTCGCGTTGCGCGGGATGAACGACAGCTGGGACGGCAGCGCGCCGGGCAGCGCCAGCGAGGTCAGGCGGCGGCGCTTGAAGTAGCGCCAGGTCTGCTCGGTGAGGTGCTTGGAGAGGTATGCCTCCGCCTCCGGGCGCAGCCTCGGGTAGATCCGGGGCTGCATGCAGAAGCCGATCGCCTTGACGAGCCCGGCGAGTTCCTTGCCGACCTGCTTGCCGGACGGCATCGACCACTTCTGCACGGCCTTGGCGTCCGTGAGGTCGGGCAGCAGTGCGTCCACGATGGTCAGCGGCATGCGGTTGCTGTTCTGGTACGGCGTGATCTTCTCCAGCACGGTGTCCGTGCCGACCCGGGCGACCGGGATGCCGTACAGACCCGCCGCCGTGAACAGGCCGGTCGAGAAGCAGCCGACGACCAGCGCGGGGCGCAGCCGCTGGAAGAGGACCTCGGCGAGCACGGGCCGGTCCAGGACGGTCAGTTCGGCGCCGAGCTTCTTCGCCTCCGCCTCCAGCGAGCCCGACCAGGCGGCGGGCGCGGTCGGGTGCGGCTTGAAGACGAGCGCGCGGTGCCCGGCCTTGACGGCGCCGCGCACCATGCGCAGATGCAGTTCCTCCTCCTCGGCCGCGGTGAGGATGTCGAGTGCGGAGAGGTACTGGCCGAGGAGCAGCGCGGGCTGTTCCTTGGCGTCCTTCTTCGCGGTGGCCGCCGTGATCTCCATCTCGGCCTCGGCGAGTTCGCCCAGGACCTTCAGGAACGCCTCGGTCGGCACCAGTTCGGCGGGCACGGCGAACTCGGTGAGCAGCAGCGGGGTGAGGCCCGGGACGAGGTCGAGGTGGAGCAGCCGTCCGATGCGGGTGCCGACCAGCGCGTCGATCTTCTCGCGTGTGGGGCCATAACTTATGAGGCCGTCCGCGTAGACGTCGACGGGGGCGCCGGTGAACAACTGGCACAGCGCCAGGGCCGGGTTGACCTGCACGGACTCGACGGTCAGCTGGATGTTGTCGTCGCCGAGGTTCCACAGCATCCGCAGATGCCGCTCCCACAGCGGGACGTCGTCGGCGCGCGGGCCCCAGCCGCTGGGGTGGAACGGGGCGATCGTCTCGTTCCAGGACAGGACCTCGTCGAACCGCTCACGGACCCGGTCGAAACCGGACATTCCATCGACCCCGGGGGTGATCTCGGGGTTGGCCGCGTTGTTGGTGATGAGCAGGATCCGGCGGTCGGCCGGCTCGAAGAGCCCCGCGTCGAGGGCGGCGGCCAGCGTGGCGGCGCCGTACAGCGTCGACGCGCAGTAGATCTGGGTGGTGCGGGACATCAGACGGACACCGTCCCGGCGGACGCGGAGACGGGCCTGCGCCGCACCTTCCGCAGCCGGTTGGCCCGCTGGGCGTCCATCGAGTCGATGGCCTCCGCGAGGACGTCCTGCGGCATCCGCTTCAGCGCGGCGGCGCTCAGCGAGCGCAGTTTTCGGGCCACGGCGGGTTCGAACCTCTCGATCGCTCCGAGATGATGAGCCATGATCGCGCAGTAGGTGCGCACTGCTTTCGGCAGCAGCCTATCCGCCTCGGGGTCCCGGGCCGTCTCCTCGATCACCTGGTCGAAGGCCCGGATGAAGTCGAGTTGGCGAACATCACCGATTTGGGTGAGCGAGGAGGCGACACCACGCCGGTAGAACACGCCGAGCAGCCCCACGGCGGCGAACGACTCCGCCTCCCGGTGCAGCTTCCAGATCCACGGCCGGTCCTCCGCCGTACGCAGCCCGTCGGTGAAGTGCAGGATGCCGCGGTCGACGAGCCGGCGGTGGTAAATGCCCGCCCAGGCATAGGCGTAGTCGACGGAGGTGGAGCGGTCGGTCGGCAGGATCGCGTCCCGCGGCGACATCACCACCCCGCGCCGGCCGTGCGGAACCCGATGGATCGCACGCGCCCTGCTGGTGCACTGGACATGATCCGTACGAACGAAATCGCAGCCCAAGTCCTCAATAGCGGCGAGGAGTTGGGGGAAATAGCCGGGAGCGAGCCAGTCGTCGCCGTCGAGGAACGTGAGGTATTCGCCACGTGCTTTGTCGATACCGGTGTTACGGGCGGTGGCCAGGCCTCCGTTCTTCTCGTGGCTGACCAGCACGGCGCCCGGCAGCTCGCGCTCTGCGCGCGCGAGGATGCTCGGAGTCTCGTCGCGCGAGCAGTCGTCGACGAGGATGAACTCGAAGTCCTCGCGCGCGTTGGCGCGCAGGCTCTTCAGAGTGTCGGGCGCGTATTGCTGCACGTTGTAGAACGGCACGATGACGGAGAGCTTGACCACGCGTCCGAGGTTAGAGCCTCTCCGGTGGTCTCACTTTACCCGGGGTTTGATGTCGGGTGAACTACATGTGTCGAGCCGGTGAATCAAGGGGGTTTCTGCACGTTTGACGTCTTGATTCAAGCCGACGCGACCTTTTGTTAACCCTTTGTTGCCCCCGGATTCGGCGGAAGCCCCCCATGTCGGCTTAAGGTCTTGGGCGTGCCAGCCAGTACCACGAGCCCCATGAGGGTCGCCGTCCTCGCCGATTCCGACACTCGGTGGAAATGGGGTGCGCTCACTGCCAGCCGTATTTCTCCTGATAATTCGGACATTCATCTTGACGGCTACCTCCTCAGAGGCCGGGCCACCCCCACCGCCCGCCAGCTCCAGGAGGTAGGGGTCAAGGCGGACTCCCTGCGTGAGGTGACCGCCCTCGAGTTCCTGCGGGCCATGGGCCAGGAGGAGCCGTACGACATCCTCGTGCTCGCCCTCGTCGGCGGCGGCGTCCAGGCGATGCTGCACGGCCTCGCGAAGGTGTGGGACGACACCGCCCTGCGCCCCGTCGTCGTCACCGGCTATGTCGGGGTCGTCTACGAAAAGCTCGCCGACGGTCTGCTGCTGCGCCACGGCGCCGACCTGGTCCTCGCGAACTCCCGTCAGGACGCCGACCGTTTCAAGGCCGTGTACGACGGAGTCGGTGCCGATTCGTCCTCTGTGACCGAAGTCGCACTCCCCTTCCTGGGGGGCGCGGCGTACACAGGTGAGCATGGTCACCCCTACACGGTCGTCTTCGCCGCCCAGCCCTCCGTCCCGGAGAGCCGCAAGGACCGTACGTATCTGCTCGACCGGCTCGTGCAGCACGCCCGGCTGCACCCCGAGCGCGAGGTGCTGCTCAAGCTGCGCTCCAAGCCCGGCGAGCACACCACGCACATCGAGGAACTGCCGTACCAGAAACTGGCCCAGCGCGCAGACCTTCCGTCGAACTTCAAGCTCGTCTACGGGCACATGGGCGAGGTCCTCGACCGCACGGACCTGCTGGTCACGATCAGTTCCACGGCCGCGCTGGAGTCCCTGCACCGCAGCATCCCGACCGTCGTGCTGAGCGACCTGGGTGTGCGCGAGGCGCTCGGCAACCACCACTTCGTGGGCTCCGGCTGCCTTGCTTCCTGGGAGCAGTTGGACGCCGGTCACCAGCCCGTTCCTGACGCCCAGTGGGTGGCCCGGCAAGGTGTCGCCGCAGATGGCTCGTACGAGACTGCCTTCGACGCGGCACGCGACAGGATCGACCGTCTTCTGGGATCCTCGAAGCTTCCGCCCCTGGCCCCGTACTACACACCGATGACGGCTCCCGGATATTTGCCGGGTATTCTCGCTCGGCACCACCTCGGCCCCGACGGCGTTCCGCTGCCCGGAGCCCCGGCCGCCGACAAGGAGCCGGGAGCGGTGCGGCAGATCGTGCGTCGCGCGGCCCGCGGCGCCTACCGGCACGGCGTGCAGCGCGTCGCGCCCGTGATCCGGCGCATGGGGGAGCTGTGACCGACCGGGTTCCCCCTCAGGCACGCGAACGTCAAGCACGCGAAGAGCGTCAAGGAGTACAGGCAATGTCCAAGCCGGAGTCCAACCCGCAAGCGGGCCGAGCGACCGCGCGGCCCCGCGTGCTCGCGGTGATCCCCGCGAGAGGCGGCTCCAAGGGCGTGCCCGCGAAGAACCTGCTGCCCGTCGGCGGGGTCCCGCTGGTCGCCCGCGCGGTGCGCGAGTGTCTCGCCGCCAAGCTGGTCACGGACGTCGTCGTCTCCACCGACGACCAGGCCATCGCCGCCGCCGCCCGCCAGGCCGGCGCCGAGGTCGTGCTGCGCCCCGCCGCCATCGCCGGTGACACCGCGACCTCCGAGGCCGCCGTTCTGCACGCCATGGACGCCCACGAGACGCTGCACAACGCCAAGGTCGACGTGGTCCTGCTCGTGCAGTGCACCAGCCCGTTCATCATCCGCGAGGACGTGGACGGCGTCGTCGGCGCGGTCGTGAACAACGGCGCGGACAGCGCGCTGACCGTCGCCCCCTTCCACGGCTTCATCTGGCGCGACGCCGCCGACGACCCGCAGCCGGCACCCGACGAGCACGCGGCCGTCGAGGGCGGCGCCGACACGGTCACCACCACCGAGACGGAGACCGTCGGCGGCGGCTATGGCGTAAATCACGACAAGTCCTTCCGGCCGCGCCGCCAGGACCGCCCCCAGGACCTCCTGGAGACCGGCGCCGTCTACGCCATGGACGCGGCGGGCTTCCGTAAGTCGAAGCACCGTTTCTTCGGTCACACCGAACCCGTGCGCACCGACCCGGCCCGTGTGCTGGAGATCGACGACCCGCACGACCTCGCCCGCGCCCGGGCCCTCGCGACGCTCTTCGACGCGGAACGCCCCGGCGCCCTCCCGACCGCCGACGACATCGACGCGGTCGTACTCGACTTCGACGGCACCCAGACAGACGACAGGGTGCTGATCGACTCCGAGGGACGGGAATTCGTCTCCGTGCACCGCGGAGACGGACTCGGTATCGCGGCGCTGCGAAAGAGCAGCCTCAAGATGCTGATCCTGTCCTCGGAGCAGAACCCGGTCGTCGCCGCTCGCGCACGGAAGCTACAGCTGCCCGTGCTGCACGGCATCGACCGGAAAGACCTCGCGCTGAAGCAGTGGTGCGAGGAGCAGGGCATCGCGCCGGAGCGCGTGCTCTACGTCGGCAACGACGTCAACGACCTCCCGTGCTTCGCCCTCGTGGGCTGGCCCGTGGCGGTCGCAAGCGCCCACGACGTTGTGCGCGGCGCCGCACGCGCGGTCACCACCGTTCCCGGCGGCGACGGCGCGATCCGAGAGATCGCCAGCTGGATCCTCGGCCCCTCTCTCGACCCCCTCAACAAGAAGTAAGGAACCAAAGTCATGACCTCCACCCGCTTGCGCTCGTTCGGTTCGAAGACCGCCGGCCCCGGTCAGCCCGTCTACGTCTGCGGCGAGATCGGCATCAACCACAACGGTGACCTTGAGAACGCCTTCAAGCTGATCGACGTGGCCGCCGAAGCCGGCTGCGACGCGGTCAAGTTCCAGAAGCGCACCCCGGAGATCTGCACCCCGCGCGACCAGTGGGACATCGAGCGCGACACCCCCTGGGGCCGCATGACCTACATCGACTACCGCCACCGTGTGGAGTTCGGTGAGGACGACTACCGCCAGATCGACGCGCACTGCAAGAAGCGCGGCATCGACTGGTTCGCCTCCCCGTGGGACACCGAGGCCGTCGCGTTCCTGGAGCAGTTCGACGTCCCGGCCCACAAGGTCGCCTCCGCGTCCCTGACGGACGACGAGCTGCTCGTCGCCCTGCGCAAGACCGGCCGTACGGTCATCCTGTCGACGGGTATGTCCACCCCGAAGCAGATCCGTCACGCGGTCGAGGTGCTGGGCAGCGACAACATCCTGCTCTGCCACGCGACGTCGACGTACCCGGCGAAGGCCGAGGAGCTCAACCTCCGCGTCATCAACACGCTGGAGAAGGAGTACCCGAACGTCCCGATCGGCTACTCCGGCCACGAGACGGGCCTGCAGACCACGCTGGCCGCGGTCGCCCTCGGTGCCACCTTCGTCGAGCGTCACATCACCCTCGACCGCGCGATGTGGGGCTCCGACCAGGCCGCCTCCGTCGAGCCGCAGGGCCTGACCCGCCTCGTCCGTGACATCCGGATCATCTCGGAGTCCCTCGGCGACGGCGTCAAGAAGGTCTACGAGTCCGAGATCGGCCCGATGAAGAAGCTGCGCCGTGTCTCCGGCGTCATCGCCGACGCGGAGATCGCGGCTGCCGCGGGCGAGCCCGTCACCGCCTGATCCGCGTCCCTCAGCGGCTTCACCGGCGCCAGCCGGTGACCACTCCGTCCACGCGGATCCCCCAGTCCGTACTCACGGAAGCGACGGTCGTACGTCGATGAGCCCTCGCGCCGGTACCACCGGCCCCCAAACTCTCGCCTTCGTCGAGAGTCCGGTCCAGCTCCTGAACGTGCTGGAATGGGCGCATGTGCATGCGCATGCGCTCAGCCCGGAGGGGGCCGGCGGTCCGGCGTCGGCTGTTTCCGCCCGCAAAAAGGGCAACGTCCCCGGGCAGGCGTCCCGCCGCTGGCGCAGAGGCCAGAACCGGCCGACGGTCCACCGGGAACCCGCCGCGGGCGGACTGACCCTGGTGGTCCTGTCCCCGGTCGACCCGATGACCCGGGGCCAGCTGCGCCGCATGGCCGAACTCGCCCGCGACGAAGGCCACGAGGTCCGCTGGGAGGACGCGCGCGCCGGAACGTCGGCGCCGTTCCGTACGATCGGCGGCCTGGCGCCCCTCCTGCGCCGCACACAGCGGATCGTCATGGGAGACCCGTTCTCCCGCTACGTACAGGTACTTCTCAACATCACCAAGGCCCGTGACCTCGTCGTGGTCGACGACGGCACGGCGACCATGGAGTTCGTCTCCCAACTGGCGCGCGGCGAGCGCCTGGTGCGCTGGCACCGCAAGTCCCGCCGCCCCGGAGCGCGGGACCTGCTGTTCATCCCGGTGTCCTCGAAGGCCCGCCGCCGGCTGACCCCGGGCGGCAAGCGCCGGGTCGAGATCTTCTCCTCGATGCCGATCGAGGAGACCCCGAAGGGCGTCGAGGTCACCTCCAACGACTTCGCCTGGACCCGCTCCCGCTTCGGCCCCCCGCACATCTCCGAGGGCGCCGACATGGTCGGCACGTCACTGGTGGAGACGGGCGTGGTCGACGCCGATCGCTATCGCGAAGCGGTCCGCACCCTCGCCAAGGCCCACGGCGTGACCCGCTACTTCGCGCACCGCCGCGAGAGCCCCGAGAAACTCCACGACCTGGCGGCCTGCACAGGCCTGGAGGTGGTCCGCCCGGACCTCCCCCTGGAACTGATCGCCCGCAGAGGCCCCATCGGCCGTACGATCCTCAGCTTCCCCTCCACGGTGGTCCACACCCTCCCCCTGGCCCTGGCGGGCACGGACGTCAAGGTCGCGGTCTGCGACATCGACCCGGCCTGGCTGACGGCGAACGCATCACCGAGGGCCCAGGGCTTCCTGTCGGGCGTCACGGGCTCGGCCCGGGACGTACAGCGGGTGTCGACGGAGTCGGAACACCCGGCCAAGGAAGCGAAGGCGACGGGCTGACGCCCGTACTCCGTAACTCCGGTACCTGGTCTCCCTCTGTTCGTCGCGTGACGAGGCGGCTCCTCCGGACCATCGACCCCGGCGCCCGCAGCCGGGCGAGTGCGGCGTGCCATGCGGTCATGGTGTCGGTCGGGACCCCTGGGGCGAGTGGGTGATGTGCATCACAGTCGTTTCGCGGTCGGGTGGGTTCGTGTTCGCGCAAATAAGGGTCGGAAATCTCCCTTTTTGACAGATGGGCAGCTGAGTCGGGGTGGCGAAGCCTGGCGGACGGCATGGCGGATCATGGCGGTATGCGTCAGCAAATCGTCAGATGATCTGTAGGTAGAAGGAAGGTCACCTTCCGTTAGAAGCGACAGCTGGGTGGACTGCACATTTCGGTGGGGCGATCCGATTGTCTGTTCCCTGGAGCAACAAGGCTCCAGGTGCCTTCCCGACCCGAACGGGGGACGGAACGGTCGGGCGCCGCCGCGAAAGAAGGAAAACGACCACTGTGAACTACGACGTAGCCGGCTTCGTGCTGGCCCTCGCCGCCGCGGCGCGATCCTTCGCGCCCGACGTGTGGTTCTTAGTGCGGCGCCTCCTCGGCGCCGGAGTACGGATCGGGGCCGACGCCCTGATCGAGCATCGGTCCCCTTCCGTACAACCCCCGTCCCGGTCCGCGCAGCCCCCGTCCGGACCGTCCCCCACCAAGGTCTCCCTGGACGAGGGAGGCCGCCGATGACCAGCCCGCCACCCGAACCCGCAGGGCATACGATCCGGCAGCCCGGCGCCCGGACCCCGGCCTCGTTCTGGGACTTCCACGCCCGCTACGACCAGCCCTACTACGAGTACAGCCGTATCCACCTCGGCAACGACAAGGCCGCCCGCCGCCTGGTCAACGGCGTCTTTCTCTACCTGGCGGTCATCTGGCCCCGGCTGGAGCGCGGCAACCGCGGTCCCTACGCCTGGGCCCTGCTCAAGCAGCGGGTCGCCGGTGAACTGGCCGTGCTGGGCCGCAGCCCGGCCACGACCACCGAGACCCTGGCGTTCGCCCGGGCCATACGGGCCGCCGCCGCACCCCTGCTCGACTCCTTCCGCGCCACCTTCCGCGCCGAATACGACAGAGAGGTGACCGAACTCGAAGAAGGCCTGGGCCTCTACTCGCGGATGGCGCGACTGAGCGAACGGCAGTTCGACGTGCTCGTCCTCCGGGACGCGCTCGGCTTCGACACCAGGCGCACCGCCCTGATCATGGGCATCAGCGAAGCGACCGTCCGCTCCACCCGCCGCACCGCCAAGCAACGGCTCGCGACCGCCATGGGCTACCACCTCGACGAGCACACCGACGACAAGGAGTGATGAGCCCGTGAACCGCACCCCGCGCAGCATCGACGAGGCACTGAGCCGTGCCCGCGTCTTCCAGGGCGAGTACGGCGAGGCCGACCTCGAAGCAGCCCGGCACAGCATCGCCGGCGAACTGCACGAGCTGCGCTGGGTGCGGTTCCTCTCGGCCCCCGTCCCGGCCCTAGAACTGCCCCCCGCCCTGCACGAACAGGCCGCACGGGACCTGCGGGTGCTGTGCCGGGGCATCGTCCACGACCACGACGCCGCACTCCACATCACGGCCTTCGACACCACGCGCGAACCCGACGGCGCCCTCACCTTCGCCTGCCTCCTCTTCCTCGCCGACAAGGAGGAAGGCGCCCAGTTCTGGTGGCAGTTCACCGCCGGCGCCGGCAACGTCACCGGCGCGCTGTGCCTGCACCTGCTGCACCTGCTGCACAGCGAACTGCGCGACGCCCAGCACTGGGCCAGACAGCTGCGCGTACTGAAACGCCTCGGCTGGAGTGCCTACACCCCCGTCGACCACGACGCGGACCTCGCGTGCGTCGGCTCGCCGCTCGGCCCCACCGTCCGCTACGCCCTGCCCGCCACCGACACGGTCGTGCCCGAAGCGGCCGTCAAGGACGCCGTCGACGACCTCGTCGAGGCACCCGCCGACGAGGACCACGGGCCGATCCCCCAGCCCAGTCCGGCTCTGGCGGACAACTGGGAGACCCTCATCACCGCGTGAGCCGTCGGGCCCCGGCCTACGCGACCGGCTTGCGCGCCAGCAGGAACGCCCGCTGGCGGGTCTCCTCCTCGTACGGCTCCCGGATCGTCTGCGCCTGCACGGTCAGGCCCGCCTTGGTCAGGAGTTCGGCGACCCGGTCCGGCGTACGGAACCAGTAGTCCAGCGACATCTCGTGCCCGAAGCGTTCCGAGAGGTGCAGATGGCCGTCGTCGGCGCCCGCCTGGAAGCCGAGCAGGACATGGCCGCCGGGGGCCAGGACCCGGTGGAACTCCGTGAACACCGTGGGCAGATCGCTGTCCGGGACATGGATGATCGAGTACAGGGCCAGCACTCCGCCCAGGGTCTCGTCGGGGAGGTCCAGGGACGTCATCGAGCCGACGTGGAACCGGAGTTCGGGGTGGGCCCGGCGGGCCAGCGCCACCATGCGCGGGGACAGGTCCACGCCGAACACCGGGACGCCGAGGGCGTGCAGTCTCGCGGTCACATAGCCGGGCCCTGAGCCGACGTCCGCGACGGGGGCGGAGCCCTCGGCCCGCACCAGCTCGGCGAAGGCGGCGACCAGGGCGCGGTCCAGGGGAAGGTCCGCCAGGTGGTCCGCGTATCGCTCTGTGTAGTCGGCGGCCATGGCGTCGTAGGACGCGCGGGTGGCGTGGATGAAGTCATGGGTCGGGGCGGTCACGGGGGTGCACGTTACCCGGGGCCGGTGCGGGGAAGGGGGCGTTTTCACGGGCCGCTGCGAGTGTGGGCGAGTGTTCACGCGGTGTGCCCTCGGCCGTTCATGTGCCGTGACCGTGGTCGTTTCGGTGGGTGGACAGAACCGGCGGGGCGACCGGCCGCGTGGCATCGTTGAGGGGGGTGGACGGACACGGGTGCCCGGAAAGTGCCCGCATGATCCGAATCGGCCGGAAAGGCGGGCGAGTCTACCCACTCCAGTGCACGAATATGCCTCTGGCGGCCAGATTTTCTTCCCCTATCGGGTTGAACTTTTGTTGATCGTGGGTCAGTTGACCGCCCGGGCGTCCTACCCTTCAAAGGGTGAACCAATTGATGTCCCGAGAGTCCGAGGCCGATCTCCCCGGGGAAGCCGCGCTTCCCGGCACACTGCCGGACGCGTTGCGCGCCGAACTCGTCGCCTTCCGGCGTGACTTGCACATGCACCCGGAGCTGGGCAACCAGGAGTTCCGTACGACCGCCGCGATCAAGGAACGGCTTGAGAAGGCCGGCTTGAAGCCGCGCGTGCTCTCCATCGGAACCGGGCTCATCTGTGACATCGGCGACATCGGTGCCGGCTCCGAGGGGGCGGGCAGCGGAACCGTTCCGCCCATGCTGGCCCTCCGCGCCGACATCGACGCCCTGCCCATCCCGGACACGAAGAGTGACTGCGCGTACCGCTCCACCGTGCCCGACCGCGCCCACGCCTGCGGCCACGACATCCACACGACCGTCGTCCTCGGCGCCGGACTCGTGCTCGCCGAACTGCACAGGCAGGGCCGGCTGCCACGGCCGGTGCGGCTGCTCTTCCAGCCCGCCGAGGAGATCCTGCCCGGCGGCGCCACCGACGCCATCGAGTGCGGCGCCCTCGACGGGGTCGGGCGGATCATCGCCGTGCACTGCGACCCGAAGGTCGACGCCGGCCGCATCGGACTGCGCCACGGCCCCATCACCTCGGCCTGCGACCGTCTCGAGGTCTCCCTCGACGGCGCCGGCGGCCACACCGCGCGCCCCCACCTCACCACCGACCTCGTCACCGCCGCCGCCCGGGTCGTCACCGACGTGCCCGCGCTGGTCGCCCGGCGCGTCGACGCCCGCAGCGGGCTCGCCGTGACCTGGGGCCGGATCGAGTCGGGGCACGCCTGCAACGTGATCCCGCAGCACGCCGAACTCTCCGGGACCGTGCGCTGCCTCGACCTCGACGCCTGGCACCAGGCGCCCGACCTGGTCCACGCGGCCATCGACGAGATCGCCAACCTGCACCGCGCCAAGTCCGAGATCAACTACGTGCGCGGGGTGCCGCCCGTCGTCAACGACCCGGTGATCACCGAGCTGTTGCGTGATGCCATGACCGCCCGGCTCGGCGCCCACTCCATCGAGACCACCGAACAGAGCCTCGGCGGCGAGGACTTCTCCTGGTATCTGGAGCAGGTGCCCGGCGCGATGGCCCGGCTCGGTGTGCGCAGGCCGGGGGAGCGCGGGGTGCGCGATCTGCACCAGGGCGACTTCGACGCCGACGAGCACGCGATCACGGTCGGCGTGGAACTGTTCACGGCCGCCGCGCTGATCGACGGACAGCGGTAGGAATGCCCGCGGAGGGGGTGCTGACAGGCGCCCCGCTCAGCACCCCTCCCCGTATCCCTTACGTACCCCTTCATCCCTTTGTTTCACCCCGACGTAACCCTGAGTGGGCAAACGTAACCCCCCTCGGCACGAATCGATAACGGCCTTTCGAAACCCCGTTCCCCTCCCTTTCTACGCGCGTTACTGTGCGCCGCAATCGCTGCCGTAGGTGGCGTATTGGGTAAGCGGGCCGGGGACGGTGCCGTGGGGATGAAGGGGTGCCTGCTGTGCGTCTTATTTCTCGGAGGACTCGGTTCTCACAAGCTGCGGTGACCGTCGCGGTCATCGCCCTCACGGCTGTCGGCTGCGGTGAGTCGAGCACCAGCTCGGGCACCTCCGACGAGGAGTCCGGCAAGTACACCGGCAAGGGCATCGGCCTCGCCTACGACATCGGCGGCAAGGGCGACCAGTCCTTCAACGACGCCGCCTACGCCGGCTTCGAGAAGGCCACCACGGAGTTCAAGATGGGCGGCCGGGACATCGAGCCGCAGGACGGCGAGTCCGACGCGGACAAGGTCCAGCGCCTCACCCAGCTCGCCCAGGCCGGCTACAACCCGGTGATCGGCGTCGGCTACATCTACGCGCCCGCCGTCAAGGAGGTCGCCGCCAAGTTCCCGAAGGTGACCTTCGGCATCATCGACGACGAGCAGGTCAGCGCGAAGAACGTCGCCGACATGGTCTTCACCGAGGAGCAGGCCTCCTACCTGGCCGGCGTCGCCGCCGCCAAGACGACGAAGAAGAACCACATCGGCTTCATCGGTGGTGTGGACATGCCGCTCATCCACAAGTTCGAGGCGGGCTTCGTCCAGGGCGCCAAGTCCATCACCCCGAACATCAAGATCGAGTCGCAGTACCTCACCGAGACGGCCCAGGAGGGCGGCTTCTCCAGCCCCGACAAGGGCAAGGGCGCGGCCAGCGGCCAGATAGAGGCCGGCGCCGACGTGATCTACCACGCGGCCGGCCTGTCCGGTCAGGGCGTGATCTCCGAGGCCGCGAGCAACAAGGTCTGGGCGATCGGCGTCGACTCCGACCAGTACGGCCAGCAGGCGCTCGCCGAGTACAAGGACTACATCCTCGGCTCGGCCCTGAAGAACGTCGGCGGCGCGGTCTACGACCTGGCCAAGTCCGTGTACGAGGGCAAGCCGCTGTCCGGCGTCCAGCGCGGCGACCTCAAGTCGGGCGGCGTCGGGTTCGCCGACTCCAACCCGAAGTACAAGGCGATGACCGACGTCGTGGCCGCGGTCGACAAGGCCAAGCAGGAGATCATCGACGGCACGGTCACCGTCAACACCAAGTGACACCGACGGGCCGCTGAGCCGAGTCGGACAACAGACAGAGCCCCGGTCCACGAGACCGGGGCGCTGTCCGTCGTACAGGCACAGATCAAGGATGGACGCGGCTCACGCCATCCAGAAGAAGACCGCCGTCATCCGCTTCTCCTCCAGCGTCGTCCCGCAGTAACCGGTCGCGCTGTGCACGAGGTTGGCGTTGTACAGGAGCAGGCGGTTGTACCTGTGGGGGACCCGTACGTCCTCCTCGAACGCGTCCGGTGCCACGAACCGGGTGCCCAGCGCCTCGACCAGGCTGTTGTGCGGGGCCTGGACCGTGTTGCCGCCCAGCCGGCCGCCGGGCAGGGACTGGCGGAAGAAGCTGGTCCCGCAGTCCTTGGGGACGCCCGGGTTGAGGTAGAGCACCGCCGCGTACCGGCACAGTGATCGCGAGTCCGTGTGCGGGCGGGGCGTGCTCTCGCCCTCGCCGACCACCTGGACGCAGTTGTGGTTGAGGGTGCCGCCGCCGGGCGTCTTCTGCACCCACAGTTCCTTCGCACCGGTCGCCTGCCGCACCAGCCGCTCGATCCGCCCCAGCTCGGCGGGTTCGAGGCCCGGCATGGCCCGCAGCCCGGGCCAGCTCTCCGACGTGTACGGGTAACCCTTCGTCCAGTCGTCCTTGGCGAGACACCGCTCGCGTACGGCGTCCACGTCGGGCAGGACGTCGTCGAGGACCCAGTAGTCGCGGCCCTTGGTGGGCTTGCGGTACGGCAGCACGGGAAGGGCGGCGGGGGCCCTGGGGGGAGGGGGTGGCTGTGGGGGCATGGGCCAGAACGTAGGGCGGGCTTGGTTTTGCCTGTGTCTGTACTCGGTCAACCTTCCGTCGGCTTTGGTCAACCTTCGGTCAGCGGACCGCCGTATCACTGGCCCTTGATACACCCGGCCGGGCATCGTTCCTGCACATACGCCCCTTGCCTCCCGTGAGGCGCGCCTTCCTGTCCGTAATGTGGGCCGCGACTGCGGCCACAGCTCGATAACGGACCGGACGGTTGGGGTTTTCCGTCTGGTCTACGCGCGTTACGCTGCGGCGGAACCAGCGCCTGGTATGGGCGCTTGCACAAAGGAGTCTCGTCCCATGCGCCGGCTGTCCCGAATCGCGGTTGCGGGTATCGCGTCCGCCACCCTCGCCGTCATCGCCACTGGCTGTGGCAGTTCGTCCTCCTCCTCAAGCAGCAGCGACAGCGAAGGCAAGGGCCTCGCCCTCGCCTACGACGTCGGCGGCAAGGGCGACCAGTCCTTCAACGACGCCGCGACCGCCGGCATGGACAAGGCCGACGCGGAGTTCGGCTACAAGAGCACCGCCGTCGAGCCGCAGGACGGCGAGTCGGACGCGGACAAGGCCCAGCGCCTGGAGCAGCTCGCCAAGCAGGGCTACAACCCGGTGATCGGCGTCGGCTTCGCCTACGCGCCCGCCGTCAAGGAGGTCGCCGCCAAGTTCCCGAAGGTGACCTTCGGTGTCGTCGACGACGAGCAGATCAAGGCCGACAACGTCGCCGACATGGTCTTCACCGAGGAGCAGGGCTCCTACCTCGCCGGTGTCACGGCCGCCCTCACCACCAAGACGAACGTCGTCGGCTTCGTCGGCGGTGTGGACATCCCGCTCATTCACAAGTTCGAGGCGGGCTACAAGCAGGGCGTCGAGGACACCAAGAAGGGCATCACGGTCAAGTCGCAGTACCTGACCGAGACCGCGCAGGAGGGCGGCTTCTCCAGCCCCGACAAGGGCGAGAACGCGGCCGAGGGCATGATCGACGACAAGGCGGACGTCATCTACGCCGCCGCCGGTCTCTCCGGCCAGGGCGTCATCAAGGCCGCCGCCGCGAACAAGATCTGGGCGATCGGTGTCGACTCGGACCAGTACAAGCAGAACGCGCTGGCCAAGTACAAGGACTCCATCCTGACCTCGGCCATGAAGGACGTCGCGGGCGCCGTCTACAACCTGGCCAAGTCGGTCAAGGACGGCAAGCCGGAGACCGGTGTCGTCCGCGCGGACCTCGCCTCGGGCGGTGTCGGCCTGGCCGACTCCAACCCGGTCTTCAAGGACAACGCCACCCTGCAGGCCGCGCTGGCGAAGGCGGAGGCCGGCATCAAGGACGGTTCGATCAAGGTCAAGACCTCCTGACGCCAGGGGACTTGAGCGTGGTCCACGAGACGCTGTAATAACGGCGTTACGGCCATGGAACGGGGCGCGGAGAGGATGGCCAATCCGCGCCCCGTTCACGCGGCAGAATGCTCGGAACGGATCGGTACGGATCAATCAGTAAATGATCAAGTCCGGTCGGGTCCGGGCACTATTTAAAGCAGGGGCGCTACGCGCGTAGAGAGGCCCCTTTCCAGAGGAGAGTGCGCCATCGACGCGTCCAGCAGCCCTCCGCTCGCCGCGCAATCGACTACCGCGGTCGAGCTGACGGGCATCACCAAGCGGTTCCCCGGTGTCGTCGCCAACCACGACATCCACCTCACGGTGAAGAAGGGCACCGTCCACGCCCTCGTCGGCGAGAACGGGGCCGGCAAGTCCACCCTGATGAAGATCCTCTACGGCATGCAGAAGCCGGACGAGGGCACCATCGCGGTCGACGGTGAGCAGGTGGCCTTCTCTTCGCCGGCCGACGCCATCGCACGCGGCATCGGCATGGTCCACCAGCACTTCATGCTCGCGGACAACCTCACCGTCCTGGAGAACGTGGTCCTGGGCAGCGAGAAGCTCCACGGCATCGGCGGCGGCGCCCGCCGGAAGATCAAGGAGATCTCCGACCGCTACGGGCTGAGCGTCCGCCCGGACGTCCTCGTCGAGGACCTCGGCGTCGCCGACCGCCAGCGCGTCGAGATCCTCAAGGTCCTCTACCGCGGCGCCAAGACCCTCATCCTCGACGAGCCGACCGCCGTCCTCGTCCCGCAGGAGGTCGACGCCCTCTTCGAGAACCTGCGTGAACTCAAGTCCGAGGGCCTGGCCGTCATCTTCATCTCCCACAAGCTGGGCGAGGTCCTCTCGGTCGCCGACGAGATCACCGTCATCCGGCGCGGTACGACGGTCGGCACGGCCGTCCCCGCCGACACGACCCCGCGTCAGCTCGCCGAGCTGATGGTGGGCAGCGAGCTGCCGACGCCGGAGACCGCGGAGTCGACGGTGACGGACCGGCCGGTGATCGAGGTCCGCGACCTCATCGTCATCGACAAGGGCACCATCCAGCTCAGCAACCAGACACCGGCCGGCATGCTGATGTCCGAGGTGCAGCGCGGCACGGTGAAACTCGCCGTGGACAACGTGTCCTTCACCATCCACGCGGGCGAGGTTCTCGGTATCGCCGGCGTCGAGGGCAACGGCCAGACGGAGCTGATCGAAGCCCTCATCGGCCTCAAGAACGCCGACTCCGGCACCATCGCCCTGGCCGGCGACGAGATCACCCCCTGGCCCACCCGCAAGCGCCGCGAGCACGGCATCGGCTACA
Organism: Streptomyces sp. NPDC002156; assembly: GCF_053593675.1. NCBI lineage: Bacteria > Bacillati > Actinomycetota > Actinomycetes > Kitasatosporales > Streptomycetaceae > Streptomyces > Streptomyces sp. NPDC002156. The sequence goes on from NZ_JBSFDA010000072.1 coordinate 42,736, forward strand.
TCCCCGAGGACCGCCACCGCCACGGCCTCCTCCTCGAAGCCCCCCTGTGGGAGAACCGCATCCTCGGCCATGTCACCGAGAAGCCCAACAGCAAGGGCAAGCGCGGCTTCTGGCTCGACCCGAAGGGCGCCCAGGAGGACACCCGCCGCATCGTCGAGGCGTACGACGTCCGCACACCCGGCATCGACGTCACCGCCGCCTCGCTGTCCGGCGGCAACCAGCAGAAGCTGATCGTCGGCCGCGAGATGACCCACAAACCCCGCTTCCTGATCGCCGCCCACCCCACCCGGGGTGTGGACGTCGGCGCCCAGGCACAGATCTGGGACCAGATCCGCGAGGCCCGCCGCGAAGGCCTGGCCGTCCTGCTGATCTCCGCCGACCTGGACGAGCTGATCGGCCTGTCGGACACCCTGCGCGTCATCTACAACGGCAGGCTGGTCGCCGACGCCGACCCGGCCACCATCACGCCGGAAGAGCTGGGCTCGGCCATGACGGGTGCCGCGACCGGCCACCTGGAGCACGTCGAGTCCGGGGAGGACGAGGCCCGATGAAGAAGTTCGACAAGGAGCGGCTGCTCCTCGCGGTGGCCGGGCCGGTCATCGCGCTCGTCGCGGCGATCGCCCTGACCTCGGTGGTGCTGCTCGCCTCGGGCCGCAACCCGTTCGAGCCGTACGCCCTGATGCTGGAACAGGCGTCGTTCTCCGACGTCCAGGTCCTCATCGTCAACCAGGCGTCGATGTACTACATCGCCGCCCTCGCGGTCGCCCTCGGCTTCCGGATGAACCTGTTCAACATCGGCGTCGACGGCCAGTACCGCCTCGGCGCGATGATGACGGCCGCCGTAGGCGCCAACATCTCGCTCCCGTCCTTCCTCCAGATCCCGCTCCTCCTCCTGGTCGCCATGCTCACCGGTGCCTTCTGGGCCGGTATCGCGGGCATCCTGAAGGTCACCCGTGGCGTGAGCGAGGTCGTCGCGACGATCATGCTCAACGCGATCGCCACCAGCCTCATCGGCTGGCTGATGCTCTCCGACAACTGGGGCGTGCAGGTCGGCAACAACAACACGACCGGCATCATGAAGGAGTCCGGCTGGGTCCCGGGCATCGACCTCGGCGCGGACGTCGGCGAGATCTACGGCCTGGTCTTCCTCGCCGTCCTCCTCGGCATCCTGTACTGGGCCGTCCTCAACCGCACCCGCTTCGGCTTCGACCTGCGCGCCACCGGCGAGTCCGAGTCCGCCGCCGCGGCCTCCGGCGTCGACGCCAAGCGCATGGTCCTCATCTCGATGCTGATCTCCGGCGGTGTGGCGGGCATGTCCGGCCTGCCGCTGCTGCTCGGCGAGGTCCACACCTACAGCCTGAGCTTCCCGGCGGGCCTCGGCTTCACCGCCATCGGCATCGCCCTCCTCGGCCGCAACAACCCCGGCGGCATCGCGTTCGCCGCGCTGCTGTGGGCCTTCCTCGACAAGGCGTCCCCCGCCCTCGACTACGCGACCCCGGTGGCGTACGAGAAGGAGATCGCCACCATCATGCAGGGCCTGATCGTCTTCGCGGTCGTCATCTCGTACGAGGCCGTACGTCAGTGGGGTCTGCGCCGCCAGCAGCGTCAGGTGGGCGCCGAACTGGCCGCAGCCGCCGCCGACAACAACACCACCCAGAAGGAGGTGGCGGCCCGATGAGCACCCAGACCATCGCCAAGCCGCAGGCGCAGCAGCCCGGCAAGGGCAGCCGCCGGATCTCGCTCCCGGTACTCCTGCTGATCATCGCGGGCGTGCTGGTCCTGACATCGGTCGTCCGCCTGATCACCGGCGCCGACGGCATCACCTCCACCGGCCAGATGTCCACGGCCCTCCGCCTCGCCGTCCCGATCGGCCTCGCGGGCCTCGGCGGACTGTGGGCCGAGCGCGCGGGCGTCGTCAACATCGGCCTCGAAGGCATGATGATCCTCGGCACCTGGTTCGGTGCCTGGGCCGGCTACCAGTGGGGCCCGTGGACGGGCATCATCTTCGGCATCATCGGCGGTGCCCTCGGCGCCGTCCTGCACGCCGTCGCGACGGTGACCTTCAACGTCAACCACATCGTCTCCGGTGTGGCCATCAACATCCTGGCCCTCGGCACCGCCCGCTACCTCTCGAAGTTCACCTTCGAGAACGCCGAGGGCGGCTCCTCCAAGCAGTCCCCGCCGATCGACTCCCTCGGCACCTTCGACATCCCAGGGTTGTCCAGCTGGCTGGACACGCTCAACCAGAAGCACTGGTTCCTGATCTCCGACATCGGGGGCCTCCTCGGCGGTCTGGTCACCGACCTCTCCCCGCTGACGGTCATCGCGGTGGCCCTCGTACCCGGCACCTGGTGGGTCCTGTGGCGCACCGCCTTCGGCCTGCGCCTGCGCTCCTGCGGCGAAAACCCGGTGGCGGCGGAGTCATTGGGCGTCAACGTCTACAAGTACAAGTACCTCGCCGTGATCATCTCGGGCGGCTTCGCCGGTCTCGGCGGCGCGTTCCTGTCGATCGTCGCCTCGAACGTGTACCTCGACGGCCAGACCGCCGGGCGCGGCTACATCGGTCTCGCCGCGATGATCTTCGGCAACTGGATGCCGGGCGGACTCGCCCTCGGCGCGGGCCTGTTCGGCTACACCGACAGCCTCAACCTGCGTGGCGGCACGACCAACGTGCACGCGCTGATCCTGCTCCTGGCGATCCTGCTGGTGGTCGGCGTGGCCTACCTGGTGTGGAAGAAGCGGTACGTGCCCGCCGTGATCACGGCCGTCATCTCGGCGCTGATGTTCTTCTGGTACGCCGACACGAACGAGGTCCCGCGTCAGCTGGTGACGGCGGCGCCGTACATCGTGACCCTGCTGGTGCTCTCCTTCTCGGCGCAACGCCTGCGGATGCCCAAGGCCGACGGTATGCCGTACAGGAAGGGACAGGGCAAGTGACCGCCGGCGGGGCCGACTGGGAGAAGCTGCGGGCGGTGGCGCGGGACGCGATGTCCCGGGCGTACGCCCCCTACTCCGGCTACCCGGTCGGCGCCGCGGCCCTGGTCGACGACGGCCGCACGGTCTCGGGCTGCAACGTCGAGAACGCCTCGTACGGGCTGGGCCTGTGCGCCGAGTGCGGCCTGGTCTCCGAGCTTCAGCTGACGGGCGGCGGCCGGCTGACGCACTTCACGTGCGTCGACGGCAAGGGCGACATCCTCGTCCCGTGCGGCCGCTGCCGACAGCTGCTGTACGAGTTCGGGGGCGCGACCCTGCTCCTGGAGACCCCGGCGGGCATCCTGCCCCTCTCCGAGATGCTTCCCCAGGCCTTCGGCCCGGACCATCTCACCAAGTAACTCCCGTACGGCCCCCTGGAGTTGGTCGGCTGAGTTGATCAGTCACTCGGACTCCGGGGGGCCGCACAGTTTCGCAGAACGACCGGTTCTCAGAACTACTGGAACCACCGGAAGGAAGCCAAGCCATGGCCATGGACGTCATCTCCGTCATCCGCACCAAGCGGGATCGCGGTGAACTCGGCGACGACCAGATCGACTGGGTCATCGACGCGTACACGCGCGGCGAGGTCGCCGACGAGCAGATGTCCGCGCTCGCCATGGCGATCCTCCTGAACGGCATGAACCGCCGCGAGATCGCCCGCTGGACGGCGGCGATGATCGCGTCCGGCGAGCGCATGAACTTCGACGCCCTGTCCCGCCCGACGGCCGACAAGCACTCCACGGGAGGCGTGGGCGACAAGATCACCCTCCCGCTGGCCCCCCTGGTGGCGGCATGCGGTGCCGCCGTACCGCAGCTCTCCGGCCGGGGCCTCGGCCACACGGGCGGCACCCTGGACAAGCTGGAGTCGATCCCGGGCTGGCGCGCCCTGCTCTCCAACGAGGAGATGCTGCACGTCCTGGACTCGACGGGCGCGGTGATCTGCGCGGCGGGCGACGGTCTGGCCCCGGCCGACAAGAAGCTGTACGCGCTGCGGGACGTCACGGGCACGGTCGAGGCGATCCCGCTGATCGCCTCGTCGATCATGTCGAAGAAGATCGCGGAGGGCACCGGCTCCCTGGTCCTGGACGTGAAGGTGGGCACGGGAGCCTTCATGAAGACGATCGAGGACGCGAGGGAACTGGCGTCCACGATGGTGGGCCTGGGCACGGACCACGGCGTCAGGACGGTGGCCCTCCTGACCGACATGTCGACACCGCTCGGCCTGACGGCGGGCAACGCGCTGGAGGTACGGGAGTCGGTCGAGGTCCTGGCAGGCGGCGGCCCGGCCGATGTGGTCGAACTGACGCTCGCCCTGGCCCGCGAGATGCTCGACGCGGCCGGTGTGAAGGACGCCGACCCGGCGAAGGCGCTGGCCGACGGTTCGGCGATGGACGTCTGGCGCCGCATGATCGCGGCCCAGGGCGGCGACCCGGACGCCCCCCTGCCCACGTCGAAGGAGCAGCACGTCATCAAGGCCCCGGCCTCGGGCGTCCTGACCCGCCTGGACGCGTACGGCGTCGGCGTCGCCGCCTGGCGGCTCGGCGCGGGGCGTGCGCGCAAGGAGGACCCGGTACAGGCGGGCGCGGGTGTGGAACTCCACGCCAAGCCGGGCGACACGGTCACGGCGGGCCAGCCCCTGCTGACCCTCCACACGGACACCCCGGAGCGCTTCGAGTACGCCCTCCAGGCGGTCGAGGGTTCGTACGACATTGGGGCGGCGGGGACGGACTTCGCGGCGGCGCCGGTGGTGTTGGAGCGGATCGCGTGAGCAGGTAGGCGGGCGCCTGGGAGGGGGGAGGCCTCTCCCAGGCTGTGGTCAGCCCAGCAGCGCCGCCACGACCACCAGCACCGGTACGGCCAGAATGGTCGACAGCAGGATCGACTCGCGGGCCAGGGTTTCCGCCACGCGGTAGCGGCCCGCGTACGTGAACAGGTTCTGGGCGGCGGGCAGGGCCGAGGTCACCACCACGTCGAGCAGGGGCGCGCCGCGCAGGCCGAAGACACCCGCGCCCAGCGCCCAGGCGGCCAGCGGCTGACCGACCGACTTCAGGGCGACCGACAGCAGTACGGGAGTCCGCTCCGAGCCGCGCAACGGCAGGGTGCTGCCGGACAGCGAGATACCGAAGGCCAGCAGCACCGCAGGCACGGACATGTTGCCGATCAGGGTCAGCGGGTCCATGACGGGAGCCGGAACCGTGAGCCCCGTCGCCGACACCAGCACCCCGGAGAGCGAACCGACGGCGATGGGATTGCGCAACGGCGTGATCAACTGCCGCCAGAGCGGCCCCTTCTCACCGCCGCTCGTCAGATCGAGGACGGTCAGCGCGATCGGCGTGACCACGATCTGCTGGAACAGCAGCACCGGCGCGACGAGCGAGGCGTCCCCCAGCACATACACGGCGATCGGGATACCGAGGTTGCCGGAGTTGACGTAGCTGGAGCAGAGGGCACCGATCGTCGTACGACCGATGCCCCAGCGGCGTACGACGCCCACCGCGATGAAGACACTCGCCGCCGCGATCGTGCTCAGCGCGGTGACCAGGAGCCGGCTGGAGAAGATCACCGACAGGTCGGCCTTGGCGAGCGTGGTGAACAGCAGGGCCGGGGTCGCCACGTGGAAGGCGAGCTTGGTCAGGACCTCGCGCCCGTTGTCCCCGAGGTAGCCGCGCAGCCCGATCGCATACCCGACGCCGATGACCACGGCGATCACCGCGAACCCGGTCAACACCCCCTGCACGGAGCCTCCTTCGTGGGCGGGGAGGGAAGGAGGCCGTGGGGTATCGCGGGCGGGGCCGGTTCGTGGGGCATACACGCAACTCTCCGGGGCAGGAGCGGTGCGAGTCAAAGCGATCTCAACGGGTGGGCGAGAGCCGAGGTGGAGGCGGGCGATGAGTTACGGGTGGCTGCCCGGTCTACCGATCGTGGATGCCATGACACCGGCTGTACTCGTGCTGACCGGCCCCGTCACCAGGGATGAGGTGCCGGGGCTGTGCGAGGACGTGCGTGCGCTGCTGGGCGCCGACGGGAGCGGGGTGGTGGTGTGCGATGTGGCGGGGCTGGGCCCGCCGGGCCTGGACGCGGTGGAACTACTGGCCCGCCTCCAGCTCACGGCCCGCCGGTCCGGAGGCGCGATTCGCCTCCGGGACCCGACCCCCGCCCTACTCGCCCTCCTGAACCTGGTCGGCCTCTCCTTCGCCATCGAGGGGGAGACGGAGGGGGAGCCCGAAGAGCGGGAACCAGCGCTTTGTGTCGAGGAAGCAGTGGAACCCGGTGATCCGGCCGTCTGAGATCTCCAGCACCTGGACCGCCCAGGGGGAGAAGCCGCCCGTCTCCTCGTCCGGCTTGTACTGGGCGAACCCAGGCAGGCCGTTGACGGCGACCGGCACGAGGCGCGAGCCCGCGCAGGCGGCACCGAGGGTCGTCATGAAGCCCGTGATGTCCGACGGCCCGGTCAGCCACAGGTCGAACGGCGGCATCGTCATGACGGCGTCCTCGTGCAGCAGCGCGGTGAGCGCCGTCATGTCATACCCCTCGAACGCGGCGACATAGCGCTCGAGCAGCTTCTGCTGCTCCTCGTCGAGGGGGTCGGAGACGGCGGCGTCGGCGGCGCTGTGGTCCCTCTCGGCGAGGGTGGCGCGGGCCCGCTGGAGGGCGCTGTTCACGGACGCGACGGAGGTGCCGAGCAACTCGGCGACCTCGCTCGCCTTCCAGGCCAGCACTTCCCGGAGGATCAGCACGGCCCGTTGTTTCGCGGGGAGTTGCTGCAGGGCGGCCATGAAGGCGAGCCGGACGGACTCCTTGGCCACGGCTGCCTCCGCCGGGTCCTCGACGGTGGGCAGTACGCGGGCGTCCGGCATCGGCTCCAGCCAGGTGTTGTCCGGGCGGGGGGAGAGGGCGGCGCGGGCGAGAGGGGTGGAGTCGGTGAGGTCCATGGGGCGGGCGCGTTTGTTGCCGGCGGTGAGCATGTCCAGGCAGACGTTGGTAGCGATGCGGTACAGCCAGGAACGCAGACTGGACCGCCCCTCGAACTTCTCGTAGCTCCGCCAGGCACGGACCATCGTGTCCTGCACGGCGTCCTCGGCCTCGAAGGAGGAGCCGAGCATGCGGTAGCAGTAGCCGGTCAGCTCGACACGATGTCGTTCGAGCTGCAGATCGAGATCCGTCGTAGCGGTAGCAGTGCCGTCACTCATCGCCAACCCACCCCATGGCTGCCTTCGTCGCCCCATCGCGACCCAACACGACGAAGCTAGCGCAGCCCACTGACAACGGCGCGTGGTGTGAGGGAAGGTGCAGGTGAGAGGGTTTTCGCCCCCGCCGCCCCTACCCGTTCCCATCCCTGGGGGCTGCGCCCCCAGACCCCCGCTCCGGCCCTGAACGGGCCTTGTCCTCAAACGCCGGAC
>NZ_JBSFDA010000073.1:0-49941 GCF_053593675.1 Streptomyces sp. NPDC002156
GGGTTTTCGCCCCCGCCGCCCCTACCCGTCCCATCCTTCTGGGGGCTGTGCCCCCAGACCCCCCCTTTCGGCCTGAACGGCCTCGTCCTCAAACGCCGGACGGGCTGAAATGACTACTGCGCCGGGAGTTTGCGGAAGTCCCAGGAGACGATTTTTTCCGGGGTCAGGCGGATCCAGGCGTGTCTGCCGTCGTGGGGCATTTCGTCCAGGCGGAAGTTCTTGCGGGCGAACAGGGTCTCCGGGACGTCCAGTTCGGCGCGCAGTTCTCCCGTGCGGGGGGACTCGCCGACGAACTCGACGGCGCCGGACAGTTCGACGCCGCGCAGTTCGTCGTACTCCTCGCCCGTGTCGACGACGATCGCGACCCGTGGGTCGCGGCACAGGTCGGTCCAACGCTTGCTGCGGACCACCGAGTACAGCCACATCGAGGTGCCGTCCCAGGCGAACCACAGCGTGCTCACATGCGGAGCGCCCTCCGCCGAGATGGTGGCGACCCGGCAGGTGCGCTGGGTCGTCAGGAACTCGTCCAGCTCGCCCGGCGTCATCATGATCTTCCGGCCTCGGCGCTGAGTGACGGTCATGCGATCCCCCCTCTTGTTCTCCCACGTCGTGTCAGAGGTGATCCTCTGACATCACGTCAGAAAAGAAAATGGGTCGTCTTCCGCCCGGACGTGACGAGCGTTACTCTCCAGCGCCATGCCGTCGTTCGAACAGCTCAGCGAACTCCTCGACCCCGCCACCACGGTCCTGCTCACCGTCGAGTGCCAGCAGGGCGTCGTCGGTCCGGACAGCGCCCTGCCCGAACTCGCCGCGGAGGCGCGATCATCGGGGGCGCTGGGCCGGGTGGCCCGGCTGGTCGCCGCGGCGCACGACACCGGCGTCCAGGTCATCCACGCGATCGCCGAGCGTCGGCCGGACGGGCGCGGTGCGAACCGCAACGCCCGGCTGTTCCGCGCCGCCGAACGGCTTCCCGTCCAGCAGCTCTCCGGCACCACCGCGGTGCGTCTCGCGCCGCCGATCGAGGTCGCCGACGAGGACTTCGTCGTACGGCGGCTGCACGGCCTGTCGCCGATCCAGGGCACCGACGTCGACGCGCTGCTGCGCAACCTGGGCTGCCGCACGCTGATCGTGACCGGGGTCTCGGCCAACGTCGCGATTCCCAACGCCGTGTTCGACGCCGTGAACCGCGGATACACGGTCGTCGTGCCCAGGGACGCCATCGCGGGGGTGCCCTCCGACTACACCCCCGCGATGATCCGCAACACCCTCGCGCTGGTCGCCACGGTCGCTACCACCGACGAGGTGCTGGCCTGTCTCAGGGGGAGGGTCAGGCGAGTGTGATCGAGTCCCCGGAGACGGTGATTTCCTCGGCTGCCAGGGCCTCGGTCGCGGGGCCCTTCTTCACGCTGCCGTCCGTGACCGAGAACTCGCTGTTGTGGCACGGACAGGTGATGACGCCGTTGGCGACCCCCGTCACCGCACAGCCCGCGTGCGTGCACTTGGAGGAGAAGGCCTTGTAGGTGCCCGCCGTCGGCTGAGTGATCACCACACCCTGGTCCTTGAAGATTTTGCCACCGCCCTCCGGGATGTCGGTGGTTTTCGCGACGGCGGTGCCGGCGGCGGCTCCCTGTTCGGTGGCGGAGTCGGACGAGTCGTCCTCCGACCCGCACGCGGTCAGCGCGACGGCGAGCCCCGCCGCGCCGGCCGCCGCCATGACCGTACGACGGGCCGGTCCCGATAGGGGCTGAAGCGAGGCGCTGCTCATGCTGGCGTTTCCTTCCGAAGGCGTTTTCAGGATCTGTGCGGAGATACGAACCCCGTGTGCGCGCCGTTCAGGCGCGCGGACATCCGGCCGTGAACGCCCCAGTAACCTGGGGCGATGCTCAAGGAAGTCATCGCGACCCGCTACATCACGCCCCTGCGTGAGGGCGGTTCGCTGCCGGGACTCGTCGAGGCCGACGATCTCGGGACGTATGTGCTCAAGTTCAGGGGTGCGGGGCAGGGGCGTAAGACGCTCGTCGCCGAGGTTGTCTGTGGTGAGTTGGCCCGGCGGTTGGGGCTGCGGGTGCCGGGGCTGGTTGCCGTCGAGCTCGATCCGGTGCTGGGGCTCGGTGAACCCGACGAGCAGGTGCAGGGGCTGCTCCGGGGGAGCGGTGGCACCAATCTCGGCATGGACTTCCTGTCGGGGGCTCTCGGGTTCGATCCGCTCGCCTTCGGGGTGGGCGCCGAGGAGGCCGGGCGGGTGGTGTGGTTCGACGCGCTCGTCAACAACGTCGATCGGTCCTGGCGCAACCCGAACCTGCTGATGTGGCATGGCCAGTTGTGGCTCATCGACCATGGCGCCACGATGATCTGGCATCACCACTGGCCCGGCGCCCGGGTCTCCGCCGCCAAGCCGTACGACGTCTCCGAGCACGCCCTCGCCCGGTTCGGCCCGGACATCGCCTCGGCCGCCGCCGAACTGGCGCCGCTGGTCACCGAGGAACTGCTCGCCGAGGTGACCGCCGAGATCCCCGACGCCTGGCTCGCGGACGAACCCGGGTTCGAGTCGCCGGACGCGCTCCGAAGGGCCTACGCGGAGCCGCTCCTCGCGCGCGCGGCCGTCATCCACGAGCGGATCACCCATGGGGGGACCGCGTGAGCGAGCGGGACGTCTTCGAGTACGCGCTGCTGCGGGTCGTACCGCGGATCGAGCGCGGCGAGTGTTTCAACGCGGGTGTGCTGGTGTATTGCCGCGCCAAGTCCTTCGTCGCCGCGCGGACACATCTGGACGAGGGCAAGCTGCGGGCGCTGGACCCGGCGGCCGACGTCGACGGTGTGCGGGCCGCGCTGCGTGCCGTCGAAGGGGTCTGTACGGGCGGGGTGGCCGCCGGTCAGGCGGCGCAGGACGATGCCGGACGGCGCTTCCGCTGGCTGATCGCGCCGCGCTCCACGGTCGTACAGCCGGGGCCCGTGCACACAGGGCTCACCGCCGATCCACGGGCCGAGGCGGAGCGACTGCTCGACCTGCTGGTCAGGTGATGACGAGCAACGACAGGTAATGGCTCACACCGGCCTGACATGCCGTTGACACGGAGTGTCAGGACTTCTAGCGTCACATGCACCGAAGGTACTAAGCGGTCGCTCACCTGAGGGCGTACCGTGGGCCGCAGGCTTTTCAAGGGCGAGGAGAACCAGCAATGTCCACCACTGAGCAGCGGGTCGCCGTGGTCACGGGCGGTGCGCGTGGCATCGGCGCCGCGACCGCCGTACGACTGGCGGCGGAGGGCCGCGCCGTCGCGGTGATCGACCTCGACGAGGCCGCCTGCAAGGACACCGTGGAGAAGATCACCGCTGCCGGTAGCAGGGCGATCGCCGTCGGCTGCGACGTCTCCGACGAGGCCCAGGTCGCGGCCGCGGTCACGCGCATCGCCGAGGAACTGGGCGGACCCACGATCCTCGTCAACAACGCGGGCGTCCTGCGCGACAACCTGCTCTTCAAGATGAGCGTGTCCGACTGGGACACGGTCATGAACGTGCATCTGCGCGGCGCCTTCCTGATGTCGAGGGCATGTCAGAAGTACATGGTGGACGCCAAGTTCGGGCGGATCGTCAACCTGTCCTCGTCGTCCGCCCAGGGCAACCGCGGCCAGGTCAACTACGCCGCCGCCAAGGCCGGTCTCCAGGGCTTCACCAAGACCCTCGCCCTCGAACTCGGCAAGTTCGGCGTCACCGCGAACGCCGTCGCCCCCGGCTTCATCGCCACCGACATGACGGCCGCCACCGCCGAGCGCGTCGGCATGGGCTTCGAGGACTTCAAGGCCGCCGCCGCGACCCAGATCCCCGTCCAGCGCGTGGGCAACCCCGACGACATCTCCAACGCGATCGCCTTCTTCACGGGCGAGGCCGCCGGATTCGTCTCCGGCCAGGTGCTGTACGTCGCCGGCGGACCGCTCGACTAGGGCCGGGGGAAACGAACATGAGCACTGTGGAACTCTCGGGCAAGGTCGCCCTCATCACCGGCGCCAGCCGGGGCATCGGCTACGGCATCGCCGAGGCGCTCCTCGCGCGCGGTGACCGGGTCTGCATCACCGGACGCAACGAGGACGCCCTCAAGGAGGCCGTCGAGGCACTCGGTGCCGACCGGGTCATTGGCGTGGCCGGCAAGGCCCACGACGAGGCCCACCAGGCCGTCGCCGTCGAGCGCACCATCGAGGCGTTCGGGCGGATCGACCACCTCGTCAACAACGCCGGTACGAACCCGGTGTTCGGGCCGATCGCCGACCTCGACCTCAATGTGGCGCGCAAGGTCTTCGAGACCAACGTCGTCTCGGCGCTTGGCTTCGCTCAGAAGACCTGGCACGCCTGGCAGAAGGACAACGGCGGCGCGATCGTCAACATCACGTCCGTGGCCGGTCTCTCGGCCTCGCCGTTCATCGGCGCGTACGGCATCAGCAAGGCCGCGATGGACAACCTGACGCGGCAACTGGCGCACGAGTACGCGCCGCGGGTGCGGGTCAACTCGATCGCGCCGGCCGTCGTGAAGACGAAGTTCGCGCAGGCGCTGTACGAGGGCCGCGAGGAGGAGGCGGCCGCCGCCTACCCGCTCGGCCGGCTCGGCGTACCCTCGGACATCGGCGGCGCCGCCGCGTTCCTGACCTCGTCGCAGGCCGACTGGATCACCGGCCAGACCCTCGTGGTCGACGGCGGCATCTTCCTCAAGGCCGGAAACAGCTGACGTGAACGACTGACGTAACCGGATCGGTACGAAGTGGGGCGGGCGCTCGTCAGGAGACGGGCGCCCGCTCCGGTTCCCGGTTCATCCGGGCTCGGACGGGTGTTCGCCCCGCCGTCGATTTTTACGTCTGCTTTGCCATTTACCGGAAGATGAGCGGCCAAAAGTCCCTATGTCGACCGACGCAAACTTATGCGCCCCGGCTGACAGAAAAAGCTTCTGTGTCGACGTGCGAGGTCACGCGGTCCGAGGACGGCACTGTCCGATACGCGCTGATCAAGTGGCCTACCAGGAAGCTGGACCACCTACAGGGGCACTGCGGTATGGTCTGCCGACCGTTGGCTTGGTATGGCAGATCGAGGAGCGTGCACGTGTTCAACCGGAACCGGGGCCTGCGGCAGGTTGCGGCAGCCGCGTCCATATCCATGGTCGCCGGATGCGGAGTCTTCTCCTCCGACTCCTCCGGCGACGGGAAGCCCATCGTGGTGGGGACGACCAGTGAGCCCAGCACACTGGATCCGGCGGCGTCCTGGGACAACTCGTGGGAGCTGTTCCGCAACGTCCACCAGACGCTGCTCAACTTCGACACCGGCGGGTCCGAGCCCAAGCCCGACGCCGCCAAGAGCTGCGAGTTCACCGACAGTTCGAGCACGGTGTACAGCTGCGAGCTGCGCGAGGGCCTGACGTTCTCGGACGGGCACAAGCTGGACGCGAAGGCGGTCAAGTACTCGATCGACCGCATCAAGACGATCAACGTCAACGGTGGCCCGGCCGGTCTGCTGACCAGCCTCGACCGGATCGAGGTGAAGGGTGACCGCGGGCTCGTCTTCCATCTGAACCAGGCCGACGCGACCTTCCCCTTCGTGCTCTCCACGCCCGCCATGTCGATCGTGGACCCCGAGGACTACCCCGCGAAGTCGCTCCGCGAGGACGGCAAGGTCAGCGGCTCCGGGCCGTACACGCTGGAGTCCTACGACGAGGGCGACAAGGCCGTACTCGTCAGGAACGACAGCTACAAGGGCATCGCGGACCCCAAGAACGACGCCGTCACCATCCAGTACTTCCAGCAGTCGTCCGAGATAGCCGACGCGCTGCGGGAGAAGAAGATCGACGTCATCTACCGCGGTCTCGCCGCCGGGGACATCGTCGACATCCAGGACAACGAGAAGGAGGAGGGGCTCCAGCTCGTCGAGAACGCCACCACCGAGATCAGCTACCTGGTGTTCAACCCCAAGGACCCGTGGTCCAACAAGCTCTCGGTGCGCAGGGCCATCGCCCAGGTCGTCGACCGCCCGGCGCTCGCCCACAACATCTACAAGGACACCGTCGAGCCGCTGTACTCGATGATCCCCAAGGGTCTGGTCGGCCACACCACGGGCTTCTTCGACGACTTCGGCACGCCCAGTGCCGCCAAGGCCAAGCAGATCCTCGTCGACGACGGCATCACCGAGCGGGTCCCGCTCACCCTCTGGTACACGAGCGACCGCTACGGCTCCCAGACCAAGCCGGCCTTCGAGGAACTGAAGCGCCAGCTGGAGGCCTCCGGCCTGTTCACCGTGACGCTCCAGAGCCGCCCGTGGAAGACCTACGTGGACGGCTACCAGAAGGGCGAGTACCCGGTGTTCGGGCGCGGCTGGTTCCCCGACTTCCCCGACGCCGACAACTTCATCGCTCCCTTCGTGGGCGAGCAGAACGCGCTCGGTACGCCGTACACGTCACCCGAGATCACCGGCCAGCTGCTCCCGGCGTCCCGCAAGGAGAGCGACCGCGGGGCCGTGGGCGAGGAGTTCGAGGAAGCCCAGCAGATCCTCCTCGACGACGCCCGGCTGCTGCCGCTGTGGCAGGGCAAGCAGCATGTGGCGGCGAACGAGGAGATCGGCGGCGCCGAGGTGTCCATCGACCCGGCGACGATGATGGTGATGTGGGAGCTGTACTGGAAGACCAGCTGGTAGCGGAGCCGACGGTTCGAGTACGGCGGACTTCGGGGCCCGTTGTCAGTGGGCGCCGGTAGGTTCTTCGGTGAGTGGAACACACCGCACATCGGAGGAAGTTCACGTGACCGACATCGCCATGCTGCCCGAGTCCTGGCGCGGCGTCCTGGGTGACGAGCTGCAGCAGCCCTACTTCAAGGAGCTGACCGAGTTCGTCGAGGAGGAGCGGGCACGCGGTCCTGTCTTTCCTCCGCGCGACGAGGTGTTCGCCGCGCTCGAAGCGACGCCGTACGACAAGGTGAAGGTCCTGATCCTCGGTCAGGACCCCTACCACGGCGAGGGGCAGGGCCACGGCCTGTGCTTCTCCGTCCGGCCCGGTGTGAAGACCCCGCCCTCGCTCCGCAACATCTACAAGGAGATGAAGGAGGAGCTGGGCACGCCCGTCCCCGACAACGGCTATCTGATGCCGTGGGCCGAGCAGGGCGTGCTGCTGCTCAACGCGGTGCTCACGGTCCGCTCCGGCGAGGCCAACTCGCACAAGGGGAAGGGCTGGGAGAAGTTCACGGACGCGGTGATCCGGTCCGTGGCCGACCGTCCCGACCCGGCGGTCTTCGTCCTGTGGGGCAACTACGCGCAGAAGAAGCTCCCGCTGATCGACGAGGAGCGGCACGTGGTGGTGAAGGGGGCGCACCCGTCGCCGCTCTCGGCGAAGAAGTTCTTCGGCTCGCGTCCGTTCACCCAGATCAATGAGGCGGTCGCCGGCCAGGGGCACGAGCCGATCGACTGGACGATTCCCGACCTGGGCTGATCCGGAAGGGGTGCGGCGGGTCGCCGGGCCGGTGCCTACCGGCCCGCCTGACCGGGATTGTCAGTGCCTGCCGTTAGCGTCGCCAGGGACAGTGGGCAGCGGACAGGGTGGAGGGTGCGGTGACGGAGCGCCAGGAACAGGTGGTGCCGGACGCCATGATGACCCGGATCGGGCAGGCCGTCATGTTGCATCACGGCGGTGACCGCGAGGAGGCCAGGGGGCGCTTCCTGGGGCTGTGGGCGGAGATCGGCGAGGACGGCGACCCGCTGCACCGCTGCACCCTGGCGCACTACATGGCCGACACCCAGGACGACCCCTCGGACGAACTGGCGTGGGACCTACGGGCGTTGTCGGCGGCCGAGGAACTGTCGGACGAGCGGGTCGCGGAGGTCGTCCAGCACGAGGGGGCGCTCGCGGTGCGCGCCCTGTACCCCTCACTGCATCTGAACCTCGCCGCCGACTATGTGAAGCTGGACCGCCCCGAGGCCGCCCGCACCCACCTCCGCCGGGCCCGCGGCGCGGCCGACGCCCTGGGCGACGACAGCTACGGCGACGGGGTCAGGGCGGCCATCGGGCGGCTGGAGCTACGGCTGGGGGAGGGGGGCTCCTCCGGAGGGGCGGACGGGAGACCGGGGGGCGGTTCGGGCGGGGACTCGTGGGGGCCGCCGCGACAGCGGCCCTAGGCGCCCCGGCGCATCCCCGCCCTGAGGCGCCCTCAGTACATCCCCTGCCTGGGCGGACCCCGGCACCTTCCTGCCCTTGGGGCCCGGACGCCTCAACGCCCGTACGCGTCCTTGCAGATGACCGTCTGGGGGCTGTCCTTGCCCCAGCCGCCGTACTTCCTGCCGAGGGCGCACACGTCGGTGTTCTCGCGTACCGGGCGGGACACGTCGGGGAGTTCGACGCGGGGCTGCGTGTGGCGGCGCTCCGGCTTCGGTGGGCGCTGCTTCGGCTTGGTCCGGCGGGGCGGGGGTACCGGAGCGGCGGCCGGTGCGGGCGGAGGCGCCGCGGCGGCCGGACGGTGCGGCTCTTCCGGGGCCCGCGGCGCCTGTACAGCCTGCGTGGGCGTGCTGTCGGGGCCGATCAGTTCCAGTGCCTCCCGGGCGGGCGCCTGCACGATCTGCGGTTCGGCCAGGACGGCCGGGCGGGGCACCGACGGCTGGGACGGCGCCGGGGGCGGGCCGGGAGCGATCGGGTGCTGGACCGTGACGCAGCCGGAGAGAGCCGTGACAGCCACGGTGACAAGGAGCGTTGCGGTGGTCGTCGTTCGATGCACCCGCGCAACTCTGCTGTGTCCGGCCCGATTCGGAACCCGTGGACCAGCGGAGGATGCCCCACACGGGTGATCTCCGGCCCCGTACGGAGGGTGCGGAGCGGCCCCGGCTGACGTCCGTCACCATCCCGGGGCGCGCCCGCCGCAGGCCGGACTCAGTCGCCGGTCGCTCCGTCGAGCCGTTCGCGGATCAGGTCGGCGTGGCCGTTGTGGCGGGCGTACTCCTCGATCATGTGGGTGTAGAGCCAGCGCAGGTTGAACGGCTCGCCGGTGTGCCGGCTCTTGCCACGGGTCAGCTCGTCCAGGCCGAAGTCCGCGGCGTTGCGCCGGGCGATCTCGATCTCGGCCTGCCAGGTGTCGTACGCCTCCTGCCAGCTGTCCGCCTCGGTGAGATGGAACTCGCCGTCCCGATCTTCCTCGGTGTAGTAGATCGGCCCCGCGTCGTCGCTCACCAGCACCCTGCGGAACCAGCTCCGCTCCACCTCCGCCATGTGCCGCACCAGACCCATGAGGGACAGTTCGGAAGGCTCCACCGAGGCGGTTCTGAGCTGGGCGTCGGTCAGGCCCTCGCACTTCCATGCCAGCGTCTGCCGGTGGTAATCCAGCCAGCCCTCCAGCATGGTGCGTTCGTCGGCGGTCAGGGCGGGTTCGCTGCGCTGCGGCTGTTTCGTCATGCAGGCATGGTCGCCCACGGAGACCGCCCCCACCATGCGTTTTCCGGCGCCCGTATGCTTCCGGCAGGACCCCGGCAGGCAACCGCTGAAGGAGACCCCGTGAAGGTCGGCTGCATCGGACTCGGCGACATCGCGCAGAAGGCGTATCTGCCGGTGCTCGGCAGCCGCCCCGACGTCGAACTGCACCTCCAGACCCGCACACCGGAAACGCTCACCCGGGTCGCCGACAGCCTCCACCTCCCCCAGGAGCGGCGCCACACCGACCTGGACGCCCTCCTCGCCCAGGGCCTCGACGCCGCCTTCGTGCACGCGCCCACCGTCGTGCACCCGGAGATCGTGACCAGGCTGCTGGAGGCGGGCGTACCGACGTACGTCGACAAGCCGCTCGCGTACGAACTCGCCGAGTCGGAGCGGCTGGTGGGGCTGGCGGAGGAACGCGGGGTCTCGCTCGCCGTCGGGTTCAACCGGCGCTTCGCGCCCGGGTACACGCAGTGCGCCGACCATCCGCGCGAGCTGATCCTGATGCAGAAGAACCGCATCGGGCTGCCCGAGGAACCCCGCGCGATGATCCTCGACGACTTCATCCATGTCGTGGACACACTGCGGTTCCTGGTGCCGGGCCCGGTCGACGACGTCACCGTGCGCGCCCGCACCGAGGGCGGACTGCTGCACCACGTGGTGCTCCAGCTCGCCGGGGACGGGTTCACCGCGCTCGGGGTGATGAACCGGCTCAGCGGCTCGGCCGAGGAGATCCTCGAGGTGTCCGGGCAGGACACCAAGCGTCAGGTGGTCAACCTCGCCGAGGTGATCGACCACAAGGGCCAGCCGACGGTACGGCGGCGCGGCGACTGGGTGCCGGTGGCGCGACAGCGCGGCATCGAACAGGCGGTGCTCGCCTTCCTCGACGCCGTGCGCGCGGGCAAGGTGCTCAGCGCCCGGGACGCACTGGCGACCCATGAACTGTGCGAGCGGGTGGTACGAGCGGTGCGGGAACGGATCGACGCCGCCTGACCCCGCGTCCGCCCTCGACACAGCCCAGGACCAGCAGGACGAGCACGGCCCCGTACACCGGCCACGCGCCGAAGCGGACGTACGGCGTGACACCCCGGGCCAGCGGTACGTCGTACACCGCCGCGGTGCTCTCGTCGGTGCCGAGCCAGGAGCCGACGCGCTCGCCGCTCGGCCCGTAGACGGCGGAGACGCCGGTCAGCGTGGCGTGCACCATGGGCCGGCCGGTCTCGGCGGCGCGCAGGGCCGCGATCGAGGCGTGCTGCTCGGGGGCCCAGCTGGACTGGAACGAGGAGGTCGACGACTGGGCGATCAGTACGTCGGCGCCGTCCCTGGCGAGGTTGCGGCTCATGTCCGGGAACGCGGACTCGAAGCAGACCATGGGCCCGACGCGCAGCCCGTCCCCGACGTCCATCACGACCTGCTCCGTGCCGCGCCTGCGGTCCTCGCCCGCCGCCTTGCCGACGGAGGTGGCCCAGCCCAGCAGCGAACGCGCCGGAATGTACTCACCGAAGGGCACGAGCCGCATCTTGTCGTACCGGTCACCGGTGGGGCCGTCGGGACCGACGAGCACCGAACTCTTGTAGATGCCGGGCTGGTCGGAGCGCCTGGCATCCACGTTGACGAGGATGTCGGTGCCGGTCGTGCGCGAGAGGGAGGCAAGCCGTCTCGCCAGGTCGGGCCGGTCGGCGAGGTCGTAGCCGACGCTGCTCTCGCCCCAGACGATCAGATCCACGTCCTGACCGGCCAGTCGGCGGGTGAGCGCCTCCTCACGTGCGAACCGCTTCTCGGCGCTGCCGGACCCGTCGACGATCCCCGGCTGGACGACGGCGATCCGCACCCCGCCGTCCGCTTCCGGACGCGGTGACCACACCCAGGCGGCGGAGGTCACGGCGGCGGTGGCGACGAGCCCGGCCACCGCCGGAACCCGGGACTCGCGCACCGCGACCAGGACGGCGACCGCGATGTTCACGGCGACCACGAGGAAGCTGAGCAGCCATACCCCGCCGACCGAGGCCAGCCGCAGCGCGGGCGCGACCTGCCACTGGCTGGATCCGATCATGCCCCAGGGCCCGCCCAGCCCCTGCCACGAGCGGACCAGCTCGACCATGAGCCACCCCGAGGGCAGCACGACGAGCGCGGCGGCGATCCGCCCGGCCGGGGGCCGGCCCGCCAGGAACCGGCGTACGAGGACACCCCAGGGCGCCCACAGCGCGCCCAGCAGCGCCGCGATGACGAGCGTGAACACATGCAGGCTCGGCAGCAGCCAGTGATGCACGGCCAGCATGAACCCGAGTCCGCCGAACCAGCCGTCGTAGGCGGCCCGTTTGCCGGTCGGCGCGGACCGGACGAGCAGGATCCAGGGCACGAGCGCGACGTACGCGAACCACCACAGGGCCGGCGCGGGGAAGGCGAACATCGGCAGCGCACCGGCCAGCGCGGCGGCGACGGAACGGCGCCACGGGGAGGCGATCCAGTGGCCGGGCAGTTTCATACGGCGCCTCCTACCAGTCGGTTCCCCGGACAACTACCCAGTCGGTTACCCAGCCGGTGGGTCCAGTGTGCGCGGTGGAGACGATCTCGGGCCAGCAGGACTCCGGCCAGGGACGGCGGATTCCTCGTATTGGCGTACGGGAGGTCGCCCGGGGGAGGCGAACGAGGCCGGTCGGTCAGCGCTTCGGCGTGCGACGCCACTTCTCCTGGACGACCACCTCGCGCAGCCGCCAGCCGTCCCGCGTACGGACCAGCCCGAAGGCGTACCGGCCGCCGCAGACGAAGTCGGGGGCGGTGGAGCCGTTCTCGCCGTCGCGGTCGGCGAGGCGCATGGGGTTGATGTAGTCGGCCTGGACGCGGGCGGTGTCGCCGGTGTCCTGCTCCAGGAGGTCGAAGCCGACCCGGCGGTTGACGATCAGATGCTGCCGCATCGGAAACAGTTCCATGCTCTGCGCGAGCCACCCGGCGACCTGCCGGGCCTCGCCCTCGATACCGCCGGCCGAGCGGTAGTCCGCCCGCCCGTCCGGCGCGAACAGTCCCACGTACGCCTCCCAGTCGCCGTCGTCCACCGCCACCGCGTACTCGGTGACGAGTCCGTCCAGGGAGAGCCGGTCCATCACGGTCGCTAGCTCCACACGCTGCGTCATCGGCTCAGTGTTGGGCACGGGGAGGGCGGAGCCAAGACCATCGCGGATATTCGGTGGCCGACGGGCGTGTCCGCCTCCGAAGCTGGTCACGTGAATGATCAGACAGTCGAACTTTCCGATGAGTGGGGATCCGCCGCCTCCGACGAACAGGAACCCAGGTTCCGTGTACGCGCCCGTCATACGGCGTCCACGGTGACCGTCTATCAGGCCTACCGCCCGGAGATCGGGCTCGCGGCGGCGCGGGACGGCCGGTTTCCGGCGGCGTGGAAGCGGGACCGGATGACGTGGATCAAGCCGTCCTTCACCTGGACGATGTATCGCTGCGGCTGGGGCTCGAAGGAAGGTCAGGAGACCGTGCTGGCCGTCGAGATCAGTCGGGAGGGGTTTGTCTGGGCGTTGCGGAACGCGTGCCTTTCGCATTACGTCCCCGGTCTGCACGGGGACCAGGCCGCCTGGAAGCGGCAGCTGAGGCGGGCCTCGGCGCGGGTGCAGTGGGACCCTGAGCGGGATCTCCGGCTCAACCCGCTGCCGTACCGGTCCTTGCAGCTGGGGCTTTCGGGGGAGGCGGCGGCGCGGTACGCCGACGAGTGGATCGTCGGGATCGAGGATGTGACGGCACTCGCCGCCGAAATCCATGGGCTCGTGCGAGCGGGGCAACTGGACCTCGCGGCCGGGCTGTTGCCGGTGGAGCGGCCCTACCCCCTCGACGAGGACGTGCTCGTGCATCTGCGACCGTAGATCCATCGCTCATTGCGGAAGAAGGAGGTACGTCCTTGAGTGGGGCGCTGGTCACCGTGGTCACCGGTGGGAGTCGGGGGATTGGTGCCGCCACCTGTCTGCGGCTCGCGGCGGACGGGCATGATGTCGCCGTGGGGTACGTGCGGGACGCCCGGGCCGCCGAGTCGGTTGCCGAGGGGGTGCGGGCGGCGGGTGTGCGCTGTGTGACCGTCGCGGTGGACACCTCCGTCGAGGCTGATGTGGAGCGGCTGTTCGACACGGTGGAGGAGCGGCTCGGACCGGTCTCGGGGCTTGTGAACAACGCCGGTGTGACCGGCCCGCTCGGCAGGCTCGCCGACGCTGATTCCGCCGATCTTCGGCGCGTGGTGGAGGTCAACCTGCTTGGCACGCTGCTGTGTTCGCGGCGGGCCGCGCGGTCCATGACGGCGCGGGGGACCGGCGTCATCGTGAATGTGTCCTCGGCGGCGGCCACCCTCGGTGCCCCCGGCGAGTACGTCCACTACGCGGCGACCAAGGCGGCCGTCGACGCGCTGACCGTGGGTCTGGCCAAGGAACTCGGTCCGGACGGCATCCGTGTCAACGCGGTGGCCCCGGGCGTCATCGACACCGAGATCCACGCGGCGATGGGCGACCCGGACCGGGCCAAACGCGCGGCCGCGGCGATTCCGCTCCGCCGGGCGGGGCTGGCCGAGGAAGTCGCGGCCGCCATCGCCTGGTTGATGTCGCCGGATGCCTCGTACGCGACGGGTGCGGTGCTGCGGGTGTCGGGCGGGCGGTGACGCCGCGTGAGGAGAGCGGGTGATGACTCAGCGTCACCGCCGGGCGGTGTGCGAGCTTGTCGTGCAGGGCGTCGACGGGCGTCCCGCCCTGCAGGCGTACGTCCCGGCGGTCATGCCGCCTCGATGACCTCGCCGCGTATCGCCGCGGCCCACCTGACCACCAACAGCTCGTACTCCTCCCGCTCTTGGGCCGAGAGGGAACCGCCCGCGCGGAGCCAGAGCGCACGGATCTGCTCGTTCAACGCGGCAGCGGACCGCACGGAACCAGGGGTCAGGGAGTCGGGGGACATGCGCACCAGCGTAGGGGCAAGGACTGACACTGCGCTACCGGGTGGCTACTGGATCGGTATGTGGTTGGTCACGGTCTCCGGAGTCGTACGGATCGTACGGACTCAGCCCGACGACTCCGCCGCGTGCGGGCTCAGCGCGCCCGTCGCCACCAGGGCGATGATCACGATGCCGAGCGCGATGCGGTAGTACACGAACGGCATGAACGACTTCGTTGAAATAAACTTCATAAACCATGCAATTACGGCATATCCGACCGCGAACGCGATCACCGTCGCGAACGCCGTCGGGCCCCAGGAGACATGGCCGCCCTCCGACGCGTCCTTGAGCTCGAAGACGCCCGAGGCGAGCACGGCCGGCATGGCCAGCAGGAAGGAGTAACGGGCCGCCGCCTCACGGGAGTAGCCCATGAACAGGCCGCCACTGATGGTCGCGCCGGACCGGGAGACACCGGGGACCAGGGCCATCGCCTGGCACAGGCCGTAGATCAGGCCGTCCCGGACGTTCAGGTCCTGGAGCCCCTTGCGCTCCTTGGCCGCCCGGTGCTTTCCGCCGGTCTCGTCGCGTGCCGCGAGCCGGTCGGCGACGCCGATGACGATGCCCATCACGATCAGCATCGTCGCCGTGATCCGCAGGTCGCGGAAGGGGCCCTCGATCTGGTCCTTGAGGGTCACCCCGAGGACGCCGATCGGAATCGAGCCGACGATCACCAGCCAGCCCATCTGCGCGTCGTGGTCGCTGCGCATCGCCTTGTTGGTGAGCGAGCGGAACCACGCCGAAAGGATCCGCCCCACGTCCTTGCGGAAGTAGATCAGCACCGCCGCTTCCGTGCCCAGCTGGGTGATCGCGGTGAAGGCGGCACCCGGGTCCTCCCAGCCGGAGAACGCGGCCGTCAGGCGCAGATGCGCGCTGGAGGAGACGGGGAGGAACTCGGTCAGCCCCTGGACGAGTCCGAGGATGAGGGATTCAAACCAAGACATGAAGTTACGTGGTCCAAGCGCTGATCGTGGAAGGGCCGACGGACACACCGGGCCGCCGTGCGCCAAGCGAAGGCGGGCGGAGATCAAGTGTGTTGGGGGCAGCCTAGCGGCCCCCGGTGACAGGCCGAGCACAGGGGGCGGGGTCAAGGGTCGGTAAAGGGTGCGGTTCGCCCGGTCGACCGCTCCGCACCATCCACCCCGTGGACACCCCCGTCGTGGTGTTGACCGACCGCTCGGACGGAACATACGTTGCCAACGATGGGAAAGCGCTTGCTGCCCCCGGCGGGTCCGGAGTCGTCACGCGTTGGCCCGCGTCAGTCACCGCGTCCGATGGAGTGCTGAACACGACCATGGCCACACCCGCAACCAGCCCCGACACCACACCCACCCCACATGGGTCCCCCGCTCCGCTCCCGCCCCTCACCGGCCGTCGTATCTGGGCCGCGATCGTCGGGGTGGGTGCCATCGGTCGCGGGTCGCATCTGACGGCGCTCGCCGAGCTGGCCGGCGAGGGCGAGACCGAGGTCGTCGCGGCGGTCGACATCAACGCCGACGCGGTGAAGGCGTTCTGCGCGGAGAGCGGGATTCCGCACGCCTACACCGACCTGGAGCAGATGCTCCGGGAACAGCGCCCCGACCTGGTGACCATCTGTACGCCGCCCACCCTGCACCGCGAGCAGACGGTGGCCGCGCTGCGCGCCGGGGCCTGGGTGTGGTGCGAGAAGCCGCCGGTGCCGACGCTCGCCGACTTCGACGCCATCGAGGCGGAGGAGGGGCTCGGGGGCGGCCCGTACGCCTCGATCGTCTTCCAGCACCGCTTCGGGTCCGCCTCCACCCATGTACGGCGGCTGCTCGCCGAGGGGGCCCTGGGCCGGCCACTCGTGGCGCACTGCCAGACCACCTGGTACCGCGACACCGCCTACTACGCCGTGCCCTGGCGCGGGCGCTGGGCGACGGAGGGCGGCGGGCCCGCCATGGGCCATGGCATTCATCAGATGGATCTGCTGCTTGATCTGCTCGGGCCCTGGAGCGAGGTGCGCGGGATGGCCGGGCGGCTCGTGCACGACGTCGAGACCGAGGACGTCTCCACCGCGCTCGTCCGGTTCGCGAACGGCGCGCTGGCGACCGTCGTCAACAGCGTGCTCAGCCCCGACGAGGTCAGCCGTATCCGGATCGACTGCGAGCGCGCCACCGTCGAACTCACTCATCTGTACGGGCACTCCAACGCCAACTGGACCATCACCCCGGCGCCGGACGTGCCGGAGGCGGAGGTGGCCGCCTGGCGCGACTTCGGGCCGGACGTGCCGAGTTCGCACACCGCGCAGCTGCGTGAACTGGTCGCGAGCATGCGCGCCGGTGAACGGCCGCGCAGCAGCGGCACGGACGGGCGGACCAGCCTGGAACTGATCACCGCGCTCTACAAGTCCGCGTTCACGGACACGACCGTCAAGGCCGGGGACATCGGCCCGGGCGACCCCTACTACTCAGCGCTGCACGGCGGGGCACCCGGCTGGGCGCCCGCCGAATCCGTCAAGGTGTCCGGATCCGCTACCGAGGAGGCGTCCGCGTGACCACGTCCACCGACCTGCGCATCGTCCACGCGCACGGCGACCGCATCACCGTGACCGAGCCCGTCACCGGGGTCGAGCTGTTCAGCTATGTGTACGGAGCCGAGGCGGCCTGGGAGGCGCCGAAGCCGTATCTGCACCCGGTGCGGACGCTCGCCGGAAACGTTGTCACCGACTACCGGCCCAACGACCACCGCTGGCACAAAGGCCTCCAGCTGACGGCCTCGCACCTCTCGGGGTCGAACCTGTGGGGCGGCAACTCCTATGTGCACGGCGAGGGTTATCTCGCGCTTCCCGAGCGCGTCGGCTCGATGGCGCACGTCGCCTTCGACGAGATCGCCTCGGACGCGGGCCGGGTCGTCATCGCGGAGCGGCTCACCTGGCACCCGTACAGCGGGGAGCTGTGGGCGGAGGAGGAGCGGCGGGTCGAGGTGCACGACGTCGATCCGGCCGCCGGTTCCTGGGCGCTGACCTGGACGAGCGCGATCACCAACCGGCGCGACGAATCGCTGCTCTTCGGCAGCCCCACCACCGCCGGGCGCGAGGCCGCGGGCTACACCGGCCTGTTCTGGCGCGGCCCGCGCGCCTTCCGGGACGGGCATATCCTCGGCCCCGACTCCGAGGGGCCCGAGCTGATGGGCGAGCAGGCGCCGTGGCTGGCGTACTCCGGCGAGTTCGACGGCGCCGACGGACACGCCACGCTGGTCTTCGCACACGCGCCCGAGAACGACCACCTGGGAGCCGAGGGCGCCCACCCCGCCCACTGGTTCGTGCGGAACGAGCCGTTCGCCGCAGTCGCCCCCTCCTGGGCCTTCTACGACGAACTGGAACTGGCGCCCGGCGACACCCTCACCCGCCGCTACCGGGTCGTCGTCGCCGACGGGGAGTGGGAACGGGAGGGCGTCGCCAAGTACCTGGAGGAGCACCCGTGGTGAGCCCGGGGCCGGACGGAACCGGTGGAACGGCCTTCGCCGGGCTGCCGGGCGGCGTCGCCGTCTCGCATCTCTCCGTCTACGACTGGCCGGCCGTCGACGGTGTCTGCGGCGGAACTCCCCATATGCATCTGACCTGTTCGGAGGCGTACGTCGTCACGGGCGGGCGGGGCGCGGTGCAGACGCTCACGACGTCCGGGTACGAGGTGACGCCGCTCGCGCCCGGTACGGTCGCCTGGTTCACGCCGGGCACCATCCACCGGCTGGTCAACGAGGACGAACTGCGCATCACCGTCCTCATGCAGAACAGCGGGCTGCCCGAGGCGGGCGACGCGGTGCTCACGCTGCCGCCGAAGTACCTCACCGACCCGGAGACCTACGCCGCCGCGACCGTGATCCCGGCCGACGCGCCCGTCGCCGAGCAGGAGCGGGTCGCCCGGGCCCGGCGCGACCTCGCCCTTGAGGGATACCGGGCGCTGAGGGACGCGAAGGGGCCGGAAGCGCTGGCCGCCTTCCACGAGGCCGCCGCCGCTCTCGTACGCCCTCGGCTCGCCGACTGGCGCGAACGCTGGCGGCGCGGTGCGGAGGCGGCGGCCGGTGCGACCGGAGATCAGCTGGACCGTCTGGAACGGGGCGACACGTCCCACCTGACCGATGCCGTCGTACGGGCCGAACAGCCTTCGGCGCACGGCAAGTTCGGGATGTGCGGGCGCCTGGACGTGTACGACGTGTACGACGTGTACAAGGGCGCCTCTTAGCGGCGGCTTGTGGAGGGGTGCTCAGTGCCCGCGCAGATGATGCCGCTTGCGCCAGGCCACCACGGTGCCCAACACGGCCGGTACGGCGATGAAGGCCATCGCGATCAGGAAGGCGGGGGAGGTCGGCGACGAGGCACGGGCGCCCGCGACGACGTACGCGGCGGTGTTCGGGATCGACCCGAGGGCCGTCGCGATCAGGAACGGCAGCCAGCCCATGCGGGAGACGGCCGCGCAGTAGTTGGCGGCCCAGAAGGGCACCCCGGGGAACAGTCGCGCCGCCATCATCGAGCGGAAGCCGTGCCGGCTGAGCTGGCCGTCCGCCGCCCGGAGCCAGCGGGCGCGCAGCAGCGGGCGCAGCGCGTCCTGGCCGAGGAGGCGGCCCAGACCGAAGGCGGCACCGGCGCCCAGCACCGTGCCCGCGAGCGCGGTGGCGAGGCCCACCTGGGAACCGAACAGCGCGCCCGCCGCGAGATTCAGCAGCGGGCGTGGCACGAACGCCACGGTGCACAGTCCGTACGCCGCTCCGAAGACGACCGCCGCCGCGGCACCGCCGACCTGGGGCGGCCAGCCGTCGGCGAGCAGCCGCTGCGGCTCGAAGAGCAGGACGCACGACGCCGCGGCGCCGAGCAGCGCCACCAGGAGCGACAGCCGTGACCACGGCGAGAGCAGTGCTCTCGTGCAGCGCGCGGCGAGACCACTCGGTGGGGTGACGATGATGACGGCCGGGGAGAGCTCCGTGGCGATGGCCGGGGGAGTGGCCGTGGCGGTGCCCCCAGAGCGGGTGGTGGCATCGAGCATTCGGCGACACTAACCGACGTGTATGTGTGATCGCCGTATGGTTCGTCTCAACGGGGGAACAACGAGGGGAACTCCCGGCGCGCCGAGTGACACGTGCGCCCACACCCTGCGGGAACGCCACTCCGGTGACATGCGCCACTGGTTCGCGGAGAACCGGCAGAAAACCATTCGACGTGCGGTGACGCGTCGGCGATGATCGGTCTCATGTTCCGGTACGCCTTCCTCCTCGCAGCATCCGCGGTCGCGGATGCCCCGAAGGCTGCCGTCCCGATCATCGTGGCCACCGTCGACGGCGCCCGAAGCTGACCCTTCCCGGATCGTCCGGCGGACCCCGCAGGGGGAGGGTCGGCGAACCTCCCCGGGGTCCCCGTTCCGGCCGCGTTCTCCGCGCCCGGGGCCATCACTGAAGTACCGCAGGCAAAGGCTTCGAGGTACCGCCATGTCCAAGACGGCATACGTCCGCACGAAACCGCATCTCAACATCGGCACGATGGGCCACGTCGACCACGGCAAGACCACCCTGACCGCCGCCATCACCAAGGTGCTCGCCGAGCGCGGCTCCGGCACGTTCGTCCCGTTCGACCGGATCGACCGCGCTCCGGAGGAGGCCGCGCGGGGCATCACCATCAACATCGCGCACGTCGAGTACGAGACCGACACCCGCCACTACGCGCACGTCGACATGCCGGGTCACGCCGACTACGTCAAGAACATGGTCACCGGGGCCGCGCAGCTCGACGGGGCGATCCTCGTCGTCTCCGCGCTCGACGGGATCATGCCGCAGACCGCCGAGCACGTCCTGCTGGCCCGGCAGGTGGGCGTCGACCACATCGTCGTCGCCCTCAACAAGGCCGACGCGGGCGACGAGGAGCTGACCGACCTGGTCGAGCTGGAGGTACGTGACCTGCTCACCGCGCAGGGGTACGGCGGCGACGCGGTACCCGTCGTACGGGTGTCGGGGCTGAAGGCCCTTGAGGGGGACCCTCGTTGGACTGCCTCGATCGACGCGCTGCTCGACGCGGTGGACACGTATGTGCCCATTCCCGAGCGGTATCTGGACGCGCCGTTCCTGTTGCCCGTCGAGAACGTGCTCACCATCACGGGTCGGGGGACGGTGGTCACGGGTGCGGTCGAGCGGGGCACGGTTCGGGTGGGCGACCGGGTCGAAGTGCTCGGCGCGGGGCTGGAGAGCGTGGTGACGGGGCTGGAGACGTTCGGCAAGCCCATGGAGGAGGCGCAGGCCGGGGACAGTGTGGCGCTGCTGTTGCGTGGGGTGCCGCGCGACGCGGTTCGTCGGGGGCATGTGGTTGCGGCGCCCGGCAGTGTGGTGCCTCGACGGCGGTTCTCCGCGCAGGTGTATGTGCTGTCCACGCGGGAGGGTGGGCGTTCTACGCCCGTCTCGACCGGGTATCGGCCGCAGTTCTATATCCGTACGGCGGATGTCGTGGGGGATGTGGACCTTGGTTCTGTGGGTGTCGCTCGGCCTGGGGAGACGGTTGCTGTGACCGTTGAGCTGGGGCGGGAGGTGCCTTTGGAGGCGGGGCTCGGGTTTGCCATTCGTGAGGGTGGGCGGACTGTGGGGGCGGGGACTGTGACTGCCGTCGAGTGAGGGTGGTTGTTTGGGTGCGTGGGGGACTGCGGGTCCGCTGTGGCTGGTCGCGCAGTTCCCCGCGCCCCTTTGGGGCGCGCTTCAGCCAGGCACAATGATGATGTGACCGAGTCCATTCCTGTTGCCCGTGCCGTCGATCATGGGTTCGCCAAGCTCATGCCCGACGTCGATCGCGCGCGGGCCTGGTTGCTCACCGTCGATGGGGCTCCTCAGTCGTATGTCGATCTTGATGAGCCGACGTATTTGGAGTTCGAGTACGCGCGGCGGCTCGGGCATGTGCTGGACACCCTCGCGGAGGCGGGGCGGGCGTTGGACGTGGTGCATCTCGGTGGGGGTGCGTTGACGTTGCCCCGGTATGTGGCCGCCTCTCGGCCGGGGTCCCGGCAGGATGTCGTCGAGGCCGATCGGGGGCTGCTCGATCTGGTTGTGGAGCATCTGCCGCTGCCTGTCGGCTCGGGGATCGTCCTGCACGCGGACGATGCCCGGGCCTGGCTCGAAAGTGCCCCCGACGACTCCGCCGATGTGCTTGTCGCCGATGTGTTCGGCGGTTCGCGGGTTCCGGCGCATCTGACCTCCCTCGCGTACGCCGACCAGGCCGAGCGGGTGCTGCGCGGGGATGGTGTCTATCTTGCCAATCTGGCCGATGGTGCGCCCTTCGCCTTTCTGCGGTCCCAACTTGCCACGTTTTCGGTGGTGTTCGAGGAGTTGGCGCTGATCGCCGAGCCGGGTGTCCTGCGGGGGCGGCGGTTCGGGAACGCGGTGCTCGTCGCCGCGCATCGGCCTCTCGACGCGGCTGCCCTGGCCCGGCGCGTCGCCTCCGACGCCTTTCCGGCCCGGCTCGAACACGGGCCCGCGCTGAGGGAGTTCATCGGGGGCGCCGCGCCCGTGCGGGACGAGGACGCGGTGCCGTCGCCGGAGCCGCCGGAGGGGGCCTTCGGTATCGGCTGACGGTCGGTGGGCGGGGGCGGTGGGCGGATCAGCCGCCGGTGTTCTCCAACTCGCCCTTCACCGGGGCCTCTTGGGTCGTGTCCCGGGTGGCCTTCGACGTACGCCGGGTGAGGTTCCGTACGTCCGGTACGCACAGGGCTGCCGCCGTCACCACCACGACCAGGACCGCGCAGCCCCACAGGGACGCCGTACGGCCGAAGGTGTGTTCCGCCGGGCCAGCCAGGGCCATGGCGAGGGGGAGCATCGCGACCGAGCCGAACCAGTCGTACGCGGCGACACGGGAGAGTTTGTCCTCGGGGATCTCCTGGTGCAGCGCGGTCATCCAGCTCACGCCGAACACCTCCTCCGTCAGGCCGGTCACGAACATCACCGCGCAGAGCACGGCCACCGGGACCGGGATGGCCAGCGCGGCTGCGGGCAGGGCCAGAGGGAACACGCAGAGCGTGCCGGCGAGGAGCAGACGGCGTGGTTTCCAGCGCATCATCAGTACGGCGCCGGCGACCGTGCCCGCCCCGAACATGGACAGCGCCAGCCCCCATGGCCCCGCCCCGCCGAGGCTGTCGCGGGCCACGAGCGGGCCGTAGACCGACTGGGCGGCACCGATCACCGCGTTGGCGACGGCGAACTGGACGACGATCGCCCACAGCCACGTCCGTCCGGAGAACTCCTGCCAGCCCTCGCGCAGATCGGAGAGCATCCCGCCGCCCGGTTCGCGCGCCGGGATGTGGCTCACGTCGAGGAAGGAGCGCAGCCCTCCGGCGACCGCGAACGCCGCCGCGTCCACCGCGAGGACCCAGCCGGGCCCCAGTACGGCGACCATCGCGCCGCCGAGGGCCGCGCCGCCCATCGCCGCGCTCTGCATCGCCATCCGGAACACCGCGAAGGCACGGGCGGCCTGCTCGCCCTCGACCGAGGACAGCAGCATGCCCTCGGACGCCGGGCCGAAGAACGCGTGCGCGGTGCCGCCGAGGCCGGTCAGGAGCATCATCTGCCACAGCTGCGGCTCGCCCGCCAGGACGAGCACCGCGAACGCCGCCTGCGAGAGGCAGTTGACGGCGTTGGCGGCGACCATCACATGATGCCGGGGGAGCCGGTCGGCGACCGCACCGCCGATCAGCAGGAACAGGACCAGCGGCAGTGTCCGTGCCGCCGCCACCAGCCCCACGTCACCGGCGTCGCCGCCCGCCTCCAGTACGGCGAACGCGGCGGCGACCAGTGCCCCGTTGTTGCCGAGGTTCGTCACACCCGCCGAGGCCGTCAGCAGGATGTAGTTGCGGCCGGCCCAGGAGGGGCGCCGCGGGCGTATGGCGGGGGAGTCGGCGGAGGTCACCGGGCGACTATCGCGGCCCGCCGCCGACTTGCCAATCCGTTTTCCGACCCTTCGCGACCGGGACCGGCCGGTTTCAGCCGGTCGCCGGTGGCCGCTCCGCCCTCAGGCCCCCGTCGGGTCCCCGTGCAGCCGTACCGTGCTCAGGATCTGCATGATCGTCTCTTCGGGGACCTCGCCGGTGACGCCCGTGGCGCCGTACAGGCTCCACGCCACGTAGTCGCCGGCCGAGTTCTTGAAGCCGAAGGTGATGGCCTTGCCGTCGCTGGCGCACTTGCCGGTCTGCGGTGTGTTCTTCGAGTGGGCCCGCGCGAGGCTGCCCGTGATGCCGGACTTCGTCGTGTACGGCGTCGCCTTCTCGTCGAAGACCAGGCTCTTCCTGTCCGGCTGCGTGTAGCCGCCGTAGACCCACCAGGGCACCTGGTTCAGCGCGACCTCGTCGGCGTTCTTCGCGCCGCTCGCGCCCTTGGTGCCCACGGCCGCCAGCGCGGTGTCCGACGTACGGCCGTCCTTGTCGTCGTCCGACACGCACCACTTCGACTTGTAGTACGCGGGCGCCGACATGGTGATGAGGGGCTTGGCGTCGGTGTCCTCGAAGCCGATCAGCGTGCCCGGCGACTTCACCTCCCACTCCGCCGGTACGTCGAAGGCCGTGCCCCACTTCGGATTCACGACCACCTTCCAGCCGGCGACGGTCGGCTGCTCGGCCTGCGAGTCCCGCGGGTTGTCGTCCGAGGCCGGGGCGGAGGCGGACGCGGAGGCGGACGCCGAATCGGCGGGGTCCGTGGATGGCGAGGCGGGGGCCGACTGGCTCGACTGTCTGCCCTTGTCGCCCGAACTCGCCGTCTCCTCTTTGTCCTTGTCGCCGCCCAGGACGAGGAACCCGGTCACCCCGGCCGTGATCACGACCGCGGTGGCCGCGACGATCGCGGTGATCTTCGTCCGGTTCCCGCCCCCGTCCCCGCCCGACGGCGGCTGCGGAGTGCCCATCGGCGCCGGAGCGCCCCATCCGGGCTGGGACTGGGGATAGGGGTTGGGCTGCGGATACCCGGTCTGCTGGTATCCGGGCTGCTGGTACGGGTTCGGCTGCTGATAGCCCGCCTGCTGGTAGGGATTGTGCGGCGGGACCTGCGCGTGCTGCGGACTGTGCGGGTCCTGCGGGTTCTGCTCGCCCCCGGGCGGCTGCTGTTCTGGCCACATGGCCGGTAACGATACGGGGATCGACCCGCCGTATCTGGTCAGAATTGGCTACTCATGGGTAACATGCGGGCATGAGCGCAGACCAGATGTCGATCGGCGAACTTCTCACCGCCACGGTGCCGATGGTTCGTACGCTGAACCTCGAGTACCTGGAGACCACCCCGGAGAAGGCCGTCCTGGCTCTGCCGGACCAGGGCGAGTACCGCAACCATGTCGGCGGACCGCATGCCGGAGCCATGTTCACGCTCGGCGAGTCGGCCAGTGGCGCGATCGTGCTCGCGGCGTTCGGTGATCAGCTGTCCCGGGCCGTGCCGCTGCCCGTCACCGCCGAGATCGCGTTCAAGAAGATCGCGCTCGGCCCGGTCAAGGCCACCGCGACCCTCGGCCGCCCCGCCGCCGAGGTCGTCGCCGAACTCGACGAGGGCAAGCGCCCCGAGTTCCCGGTGACCGTCGCCATCCAGCGCGAGGACGGCGCCGTCACGGGCGAGATGACCGTCATCTGGACGCTGCGCCCGAACAGCTGACGGCTGATCAGAAGCCGTTCGTGGGGCGGTCGTTGATACGATCGGCCGCTCATGGACGTCAGCCCGGAAGCCGAGATGATCGCCGTCCCGCCGGGACGCGTGACGCTGTCCGACCGGCGCACACAGCGCAGTTGGCCGGTGGACCTGCCCCCTTACCGCCTCGCGGCCTGTCCGGTCACCCGGAGCCGGTACGAGCGGATCGCCGGCCGCCCGCCGAGCACCGCGCCGGGCGACGGACTGCCCGTCGAGAGCGTCTCCTGGCTGGACGCGGTCCGGTTCTGCAACGCGCTCTCCGAGAGTGAGGGACTGGCCCCCGCGTATCGGCTGGACGCCGACGACGTCGCATGGGACACCTCGGCCGACGGATACCGGCTGCCCACCGAGGCCGAGTGGGAACACGCCTGCCGGGCCGGTACGGACGGCGCCCGCTACGGCCCGCTCGACGACATCGCCTGGCATCGCGGCAACTCGGACGGGCGCCTGCGCGCGGTGGGCGGCAGGCAGGCCAACGCGTGGGGCCTGTACGACATGCTGGGCAATGTCTGGGAGTGGTGCTGGGACCTCTACGACCCCGAGGTCTACGGCACCTACCGGGTGCTGCGCGGTGGCGGGTGGTTCGACGAGCACTGGAGCTGCCGGGCCTCGGTGCGCCGCCGAAGCCACCCGACCTTCCGTGTCGACGACGTCGGCTTCCGCGTCGCACGGTCCGGCTGAGCCGGTCCCCGGCCTCTCAGGCCGCGATCCGGTTCCTGCCGTCGTCGTCGGCCACCCGCTCGTTCCCGCCGTCGAGCCCCGCCACGAACTCCTTGAGCCAGGACACGAATTCGGGGCCCAGGTCCGGGCGGTCGCAGGCCAGGCGGACGACAGTGCGCAGATAGTCCGCCTTGTCGCCGGTGTCGTAGCGGAGGCCGTCGAAGACGACACCGTGGACCGTGTCGCCGGTGGCCAACTCCTGGAGGGCGTCGGTCAGTTGGATCTCGCCGCCCCGGCCGGGCGGGGTGCGCTCCAGGACTCCGAAGACGGCCGGGTCCAGGACATAGCGGCCGATGACGGCGTACCGGCTCGGCGCGTTCTCGGGCGACGGCTTCTCCACCAGGCCCGTGACGCGTACGACCCCGTCCTCGTCGGTCGGCTCCACGGCCGCGCAGCCGTAGAGGTGGATCTGCGCCGGGTCGACCTCCATCAGCGCGACCACGCTGCCGCCGTACCGGGCCTGTACGTCCAGCATCGAGGCGAGCAGGGTCTCGCGCGGGTCGATCAGGTCGTCGCCGAGGAGGACGGCGAAGGGCTGGTCGCCCACGTGGTTGCGGGCGCAGAGCACCGCGTGGCCGAGGCCCAGCGGGTCGCCCTGCCGTATGTGGTGGATGTTCGCCAGGCGGGCCGGATCGCGCACCGCGTCAAGCCGTACGGTGTCGCCCTTCGCGGCCAGTGCCTGTTCGAGTTCCGCCGCGTTGTCGAAGTGGTCCTCGATGGCCCGCTTGTGGCGTCCGGTGACCATCAGGATGTCGTCCAGTCCGGCCGCGGCGGCCTCCTCGACGACGTACTGGATGGCGGGCTTGTCGACTACCGGCAGCATCTCCTTCGGCGTCGCCTTCGTCGCGGGGAGGAAGCGGGTGCCGAGACCGGCGGCCGGGACGACCGCCTTGCGGACGGTCCTGGGTGAGGTGTGGGGGACGATCATGCGGCTCATGCTGGCGCACGGGGATGAGAAACCCCCGAAAGAACGGTGGGAGCATCCTGTGGGCCTGCCCTGAGTCGTTCACAGGTCGGCTTCGGCGGCCTACACCCCTGACCGGGCCCGAAGTTGAAGATTGTGTGTGCCATCGGGGCGCTCATGCACACAACTTGGTGCTCATCCGGGTTCGATTTCGAAAGCCGGTGCGGATACCGGTGGTAACACATCTGAATTCTCTTCGTTTTGAACTTCGGTCACTCGAACTCCTTGTTTCCTGTGAGACGGGTGTGCGAGTGTGAGCCTCCTCGCGCGGGGGCGGAGGTCAGACCCCCTTTTCCCCGCTCGGGATTACGTGCCGGTCGACCCCAGTCCCACAGGTGACGAGTCGTAGGTACGAACCAATCAGGCACCTGCTTTCCGGTGGATGTGCAATTCGCTCGCGCCGTCCTGCGGCTTGGAAGGAATTGGTTCTGTGCAATCCCCTCACCCACCGCGCCCGCCCTACCCGCCTCGTCCTGGCGCGAGCCCCGGGGAATCCGACATGAACCTCGCCGCGCGACTGCGCGGGCGGGCGGAGGGCGAGAGCGCGTACGCCGTCGCGCTGCTCCTGGCACGGCACTGGCAGGCGACGTACGACTACGCGGCCATCTGCCTCGCGGCCGAGGGGGACCTCGCCACCATGGCGGCCACCTCGGCCTTTCACCGGGTGCTCGGGCGGCTGGAGCGCAGCGAGTCGAATCAGGCCGTGCGGCCCCAACTCCTCGTGGCGGTACGGGAAACGGTCCGCGAGTGGTCCGCCGAGGACGGAATTTCGGTGCTGCTCCCGGAACTCCGCAAAACCACCGGCGCGCGTGGTCTACGCGCGGCGAGAGCCCGGACATCCGAAAAGCGGCAACTCACCGAGCGGTCATTCGGTGTCCTGCCGAGAGCGGCCCAGTGCCTCCTCTGGCACACCGAGGTCGAGGCCGAGCCCATTTCCGTACCGGCCGGTCTGCTGGGGGTCGACTCCGGAAGCGCTTCGACAGCGCTGGAGCAGGCACGCGAGCAATTCAGGACCGCTCTTGTACACGCGCATCGCGAACTCGCGCCGACGAAGGAATGCCGCTTCTACAACCGTCTCCTCGACGTCCCGATCCGACGCGGCGGCGGCCTGCTGCCCGATGTCGAACAGCATCTGGTGGCGTGCCGTCACTGCCGGCACGCGGCCGAGCAACTCAGCCATTTCGAGGGCGAACTCGGCACCCTGCTCGCCGAAGCCGTGCTCGGCTGGGGAGCCCGCCGCTATCTCGACTCCCGGCCGGGCCGCGGTGGCCCGGGCGCCTTCCCCCGCAAGCGGTCCGGCCGGGGCAGCGGGCGTCCCGGCGGCGGTGGCCGCCATCGCCTCATGGCCCATCTCCCGCTGCCCGACGAGCGGTTCGGCCTCCCGAGGCGGCGCACGCGGGCCGTGGCCGTCGGGGTCGGTGCCCTGTCCCTCGCGCTGCTCGCGACCGTGCTCACCGCCCGGAACTGGTCGGACGAGAACACGGTGCCGATGGCCACCTGGGGCGCGGCGAGCGGCTACTCGGCCGACCCGGGCTCTGCCTCCCCGGACCCCACCGCCCGGGAGCGGGACTCCCAGTCGCCGAGCGGTGACACACCCTCGGCCACCGCCGCCGCCTACCCCGGCATGGCCGAACGCGGCAGGCTGCGCCATGTCGCCACGGGCCTGTGCCTGGACATCCGGGGCGGCCGGGTCGTGGCCGGCGCCGGCACCCGGCTGGCCGTGTGCTCGTCCGCCGCGACCCAGCAGTGGTCGTACGAGTACGACGGCCTCCTGCGCAGCCTCGCCGACCCCAGCCTGTGCCTCGACTCGCACGCCGCCGACGGGGACGTAGCTCTCAAGGGCTGCGTCGGCTCCGACGCGGCGGACGCGGACGAGGTCCGCTACGACCTCACCGTCCAGGGCGAACTGCTGCCCCGCTGGCGCGAGGAACTGGTCGTCGCGCCCGTCTCGCTCCGCGCCGGCGCGGACGTCGTCGTCAGGACGAGGACCGGGGCGGCGGGGGAGACCTGGACGCTCGACTCCGAGTCGTCCGTGTCCGACGACTCCAGCAAGAAGAGCGACGGGGCGAAGGACGGCAAGGACAGCAAGGACGACAAGGGTTCGAAGGGCGGGGGGTCCGGGCAGCAGGGGCCGGAGTCCGATGCCGGGAACGGGAGTTCGGGACCGGCCGGGTCGCCCGCACCAACCCCCACCCCCACACCTTCGCCCGAGGCCACCTCCGGCGAGCAGTTCGAGACCCGCTACGTCGTGGACGACTGCTGCGACGAGCCCGCCCCGGACCCCGCCCCGGCGACGGCCGCACAGCCGCAGCCGCTGGACGCGGTGGAGCCGGTCGTCGTCGCGGTCGTGCAGACGGTCGGCTCGATCACGGGGGCTGTCGGGTCACTCCTGGGCCCAAGTGATTGACACGAGTCACTGTCGGTCCTAGGTTCCCCGGCGCGATCACCTTCCCCCACAGAAGGAGCGACGGCCCATGACCGACATCGATCACCGGGGCGAACGGGAACGGGAACGGGGCGGAGGTGGTCGCGGGCTGCGCCGGCTGGCGGTCGGGCTTCTGGCCGTCGCCGCCCTGCTTGTGGCCCCCGTTCCGGCGGCGCAGGCCGCGCAGGGCGGCACCCTCGTGCGTACCGACGCGGGCTGGGTACGAGGTGAAGTCACCGCCGAGGGGCGGCAGTTCCTCGGCATCCCCTACGCCGAGCCGCCGGTCGGCGCGCTCCGCTGGCGGGCCCCGCGGGCGGTCGAACCGTGGCAAGGGGTGCGTACGGCCGGGGAGTTCGGCAACAGGTGCGTACAGACGTCGAGTTGGGACCCCGGCTACGAGCAGCCGAGCCACACCGAGGACTGCCTCGACCTCAATGTGTACGTCCCACCAGGCGCCGTACGTACTCCCGTGCTGGTCTGGCTGCACGGCGGCGGGCTCACCGCGGGCGCCGGTGAGGACGTCGTGCCGGACACCTTCGCCCGGCGTACCGGCGCGGTCGTCGTGACCGTCAACTACCGCCTCGGAGCGATGGGGTTCCTGGCCACGGACGCCCTCGACGGCGAGGCCCGCGACGGGGTCTCCGGCAACTTCGGCATGCTCGACCAGCAGGCGGCCCTGCGCTGGGTACGGGCCAACATCGGCCGTTTCGGGGGCGATCCGGGCCGGGTGACCATCGCCGGCGAGTCCGCCGGCGGCCGTTCGGTGTGCACGCAGCTGGCCTCGCCGACCTCAACGGGCCTGTACCGGGCGGGGATCGTGCAGAGCGGCGCGTACAACGACTGCTCGGCACGTCCGCACACGTCGGCGACCGCACAGGGCGCGGCCTTCGCCGAGAGGCTCGGCTGCACCGGCGCCGACGCTCTCGGCTGCCTCCGTTCCAAGTCCGCCGCCGAGATCCTGGCCGCGCAGGGCGGTTTCGACTGGGCCCCGGTGACCGGCGGGGCCTTCCTGCCGACGCAGCCCTTCGAGGCGTTCGCGAACGGGGCTGCCGCACGGGTGCCGGTGCTCAACGGTGCCAACCGGGACGAGGGCAGGATGTTCGCCTTCGCCGCCTTCGACGCGAACGGCACCCCGCTCACCGCCGAGCGGTACCCCACGGTCATGCGGGCCGCCTTCGGCGACCGTGCCCTGGAGCGCTACCCGCTGTCGGCCCACCCCTCGCCGAGCATCGCCTACGGCACCGCACAGGGCGACGGACTGTTCGCCTGCCCCGCGCTGCGGCTCGACAGGGTGCTCGCAAAGCGCGGCCCGGTCTACACGTACGAGTTCGCCGACCGGACCTCGCCGCCGTTCGCCTCGCTGCGGAACCTGGGTACGGACTTCGACTTCGGGGCGACCCATGTGAACGAGGTGCAGTACCTCTTCAAGCACTTCGGTCTGGAGTCGCCGCTGGACGCCGAGCAGCGGGTGCTGTCGCGGCAGATGGTCCAGTACTGGGGGTCTTTCCTGAGGGGTGGTGTTCCGCGTGCGGAGGGGCAGCCGGCGATGCCGGGTCACCCCGGCGTGGTGCTCTCGCTGCGGACGGGTTCGGCGGGCGGGAACGTCCTGAGTGGCGATGTCGGGCGGGAACACCAGTGCGATCTGTGGGACGCGGAGACGTCTTCGGTGTCACCGTGACCCGGTAGGCTTCGGGCCTACCAGACGTACGGCGAGATCGGAAGGACACCGGCGTTGCACGTGCAGGAGTGGCTGGAGACGATCCCGGCGGTCAGTATCTACGCGCTGGTGGGAGTGGTCATCGGGCTGGAGAGTCTGGGCATTCCGCTGCCGGGCGAGATCATTCTGGTCTCCGCCGCGCTGCTCGCCTCCCAGCATGGTGAGATCGATCCGTTCGTTCTCGGAGCGTGCGCCAGCGCCGGTGCGATCATCGGTGACTCGATCGGCTATGCGATCGGTCGCAAGGGTGGTCGGCCGTTGCTGGCGTGGCTGGGTGGGAAGTTCCCCCGGCACTTCGGGGAGGGGCACATCGCCACGGCTGAACGGTCCTTTGAGAAGTGGGGTATGTGGGCCGTCTTCTTCGGGCGGTTCGTTGCCTTGCTGCGGATCTTCGCGGGGCCCCTCGCGGGGGTGCTGCGGATGCCGTACTGGAAGTTCCTGATCGCCAATGTGCTGGGTGGGATCGTTTGGGCGGGTGGGACTACCGCCGTCATCTACTACGTCGGGGTTGTCGCCGAGTCGTGGTTGAAGCGGTTCTCTTGGCTGGGGTTGGTCCTGGCTGTGGTCTTTGGGCTTACGTCGATGCTGGTGCTGAAGCGCAAGGCGAAGAAGATGGGTGCTCCGCGGGAAGCCGAAGTGGAGAGCGCCGTGGGGGCTTCTGAGTGAGTTTGGGCGCGGGCCGTTCGTGGCTTGTCGCGCAGTTCCCCGCGCCCCTGGGTGGGTGCTCTACTCGTGGGTTTTTTTGTGGGCCTTGGCGAGGTGGGCGTAGTGGGTGCCGTTCAGGGTGACTCCCTGTTGCTCCTCCTCCGTCAGTTGCCTGCGTACCTTTGCTGGTACGCCTGCCACCAGTGAACCCGGTGGGATCTGCATGCCCTGGGGGACCAGGGCCTGGGCTGCCACCAGGGAGCCTGTGCCGATCACCGCGCCGTTCAGGACTGTTGCGCCCATGCCGATGAGGCAGTCGTCCTCGACCGTCGCGCCGTGGACGACCGCGTTGTGGCCCACGGAGACGCGTTCGCCGATGGTGACCGGGAAGCCCGGGTCGGCGTGCAGGGTGCAGTTGTCCTGGATGTTGCTGTCGGCGCCGACCGAGATTCGCTCGACGTCGCCGCGCAGCACCGCGCCGTACCAGACGCTCGCGCCCGCCTCCAGGGTCACGTCCCCGATCACCGTGGACGTGGGTGCCACGAAGGCACCCTCGTCCACTTTCGGTTCCCTGTCGCCGATGCCGGTGATCAACGCCCTGTGCGTCATCTCGCCTCCTGGTCCTGGATTACCCCAGACCGTACGCCACCCTCCGTGGGGTGAAGATCACAGGTCCCGCGCATGCTGGGCCCGGCCGGCCGTGAGTACGGTGAGCGGGTGCCCAAGCCCAAGAACACGTTCTCGTCATGGCGGCGTCGGCTGGCGCAGCGCGCGGTGCACGCCGGCTGGGCCTGGGTGCAGCGCACGGGTTCCGTGACCGCCGAGAACCCCGGGCGGCTGGCCTTCCGGTCGATGGGGACAGGTACCAGGCTCGCCTTCCCGCTGGGCACGGTCTTCGGTGAACCCTGGATCGAGCTGGGATCGCATTGCATCGTCGGGGAGCAGGTGACCCTGACGGCCGGACTGATGCCCGACCTCGACATGGGGCCGGACGCGATACTCCGCATCGGCGACGGGGTCGTCCTCGGCCGGGGCAGCCATGTCATCGCCGACACGACGGTCACCATCGGCAGCGACTGCTACTTCGGGCCGTATGTGTATGTGACGTCCACCAATCATTCGTACGACGATCCGCACGAGCCCATCGGCAAGCAGTGGCCGCGCATGGAGCCGGTGGAGATCGGCCCGGGCTGCTGGATCGGCACCGGTGCGGTGATCCTGCCGGGGGCGCGGATCGGGCGGAACGTGGTGGTGGCGGCCGGTGCGGTGGTGCGCGGTACGGTGCCGGATCACTCCGTGGTGGCGGGGGCTCCGGCCAAGGTCGTACGCAGGTGGACGGCGGACGGTGGCTGGCGGCCGCCGTTGCGGACGCCGGCGCCGATTCCGATTCCCGATGGCATCACTCCGGAGCAGTTGCGGGCGTTGGCGGAGTTGGATGCGGGGGCGGCGGCGCGGCTCGCCGAGCTGGATGCCGAGGAGTATGGACGCGGTCCGGTGTGAAGCCGCGGGTTCGGTGTGAAGCTGCGGGTTCGGTGGGGGCTTGTCGCGCAGTTCCCCGCGCCCCTAGAAGAGGCGCCCCTTCGGGGCTGCCTCTTCTAGGGGCGCCCCTATCAGCCCGTTGCCAGCATGAGTGTGCCCACCAGGGCCAGGCCCGCGCCCGTTGCCTGGATCGTGCGTAGGCGTTCGCTGAGGAAGCCGCGTGCTGCCAGGGCTGTGACCACCGGGTAGAGGGATGCGAGTACGGCGGCCACCGTGACCGGGCCGTGCTGGGCGGCGATCGAGTAGGTGCCGTTGGCGGCGACATCGGCGAGGCCGACGAAGGCGAGTGCGGGGAGTGTGCGCCAGGGGAAGCCGCCCGGCGGGAGGGCCGCGCCGCCTCGGCGGACCGAGACGTACAGGGCGGCGCCGCCGACGGCCACGTTCGTCACGCGTTGGACGAAGAGCGCGAGGAACAGGCCGGTGAGGGTGGTCGACGCCTCCGCGATCAGGGCGAACACCGTGCCGAAGCCGAACGCCGCGAGCAGGGTGAGCAGGATCGCCTGCCGTTGCACGGGCGCGCCCCTGAGCTGGGGTCCGCCCGCGAGGACGACCCCGACGACGGCGACCGCGATCCCCGCGAACTGGATCAGCCCGGGACGCTCGCCGAGGAAGAGCCCGACGCTGATGGGGACGGCGACACCGAGGGAGCCGAGCGGGGAGACGACCCCCATCGGGCCGAGGGCGAGCGCCTTGTAGAAGGAGAGCAGGGCCACCGGTCCGACGAGGCCCGCGGCGAGCGCGAACCACAGCCGTGGACCGGCCTCGCCCCAGCCGCCGGTGAGGACCACGATCGTGCCGAGCACCACCGCCGCGATCGACTGCGAGACCACGACCACCGTCAACGCGGACATGCGCCTGGTCAGGAGGCCGCCACCGAAGTCGGCCAGCCCCCAGAGGAGGCTGGTGGCCAGGGCGAAGAATGCGGTCATCGGGACGCCTCGCAGTACAGTGGAGTGAACGATTCGGTTCACCACACCGTAGTGCAGTGAAGTGAACTCTGTCATTCAGAATTTTGTACCAGTAGTCTCGTGTATCAGTCTTGTGCTCGGAATCTTGTCCTCAGGGTGGAACGTTGTCGGATCTCGACCTGCTGACCCAGTCGCTGGCGCGCAGCGTGAAGCGCTGGCGCGCCGAGCGCGGTTTCACCCTGGAGACGCTCGCCGCGCGGGCCGGGGTCAGTCGCGGGATGCTCATCCAGATCGAGCAGGCCCGCACGAACCCCAGCCTCGGTACGGTCGTGAAGATCGGCGACGCGCTCGGCGTCAGCATCACCACTCTGCTCGACTACGAACAGGGGCCGAAGGTCCGGATCGTCCCCGCCGACCAGGCCGTACGGCTGTGGCACACCGACGCCGGCAGCTACAACCGGCTGCTCGCCGGCGCCGAGGCACCGGGCCCGCTGGAGCTGTGGGACTGGCGGCTCATGCCCGGCGAGAGCAGCCCGTCCGACCCGCACCCCGCGGGCACGGTCGAGCTGCTCCATGTCACGGCGGGCGAACTGACGCTCACGGTCGACGGGGTCGAGCACCGCGTCCCGGCGGGCGCGAGCGCCACCTTCGAGGCCAACGTCCCGCATACGTACGGCAATGACGGCGCCGTACCGATGGAGATGATGATGTCGGTGTCGGTCCCGCCGGTGAGCTGAGCCACCCGGCAGGGGGTCACTCAGGGGCTGTTAGCGTGCCGTCATGCGTGCACCCATCGGAGACTTCGACACCGCGACCCCGGCCCCCGACTGCCTCGACGAACTCGTCGGTCCGGTCGCCGACGCCGTACGCCGGTGGACCGGCAGCACTCCCGCCGACCAGATCCTTTACGTCGACACCGACCCGGAGTGGGCCGACACCGCCGTCTTCGTGCAGCACTACGGGCGGGAGCTGCTCGAACAGTCGGCGAACTGCGTGGTCGTGGCCGGCAAGCGCGGCGGCGAGACCACCCTCGCCGCGTGTCTCGTCCTCTCCACCACCCGGGTCGATGTGAACGGGGTGGTGCGTCGCCAACTCGGCGCCCGCAAGGCCTCGTTCGCGCCGATGGACACGGCCGTCGGGGAGAGCGGGATGGAGTACGGGGGCATCACACCGATCGGACTCCCGGAACCCTGGCCCCTGTTGGTCGACTCGGCCGTCGTCGACCTTCCCTGGGTGCTGGTGGGGAGTGGTCGTCGGCGCGGCAAGCTGCTGGTGCCGGGGAAGGCGTTCGCCGAGCTGGCGGGTGCGGTGGTGGTGGAGGGGCTCGGGCTGGGCGTCAACTGACCTCAGTGGCCTGCCTGGTGAGCAGGTGTCAGTGGTCGGCGTCCCTGCCGATGTACACGTCGGCGAACGCGGCTGCCGCCGCAGGGGAGTTGAGGATCCGGCGGAGGCGGGCGAGGGTCGTGCCGGAGCGGAACGGGTCGCCCGACGACGCCCCGTGGTAGATGTCCGACAGCCACAGGGAGAACTCCTGGTACTGCCAGACGCGGCGTAGGCACGCCTCCGAGTAGCCGTTCAGGGCGTCCGGGTCGCCCTTCGTGAGGTAGTCGACGAGTCCGTCGCCGAGCAGGAAGGCGTCGTGCAGGGCGAGGTTCATGCCCTTGGCGGCGATGGGCGCGGTGAGATGGGCCGCGTCGCCGGCCAGGAACAGCCGACCGAACTGCATGGGTTCCACCACGTAGTTGTGCATGTCGAGCACGCGTTTCTCGATCAGGCGGCCCTCGTTGAGCGGGGGCGCTCCCAACGCGCCCAGTCTTTCGTGGAGTTCGGCCCAGACGCGGTCGTCCGGCCAGTTCTCCGGGTCGTCGCCGGGCGGGCATTCGAGGTAGTAGCGGGTGACCTCGGGACCCCGGGCCATGTGCCCGGCGAAGCCGCGCGGATGGATGCCGAACATCACGCAGTCGTTGGACGGCGGCGCCTCGGCGAGCAGGGCCAGCCAGCCGATGCCGTAGTCGTGCCGCGCGACGCGGGCGTGCGCCGCCGGGATCGCCGTACGGGTCACCCCACGCGCGCCGTCGCAGCCCGCGATGAACTCGCCCTGTACGTACTCCCGTTGGCCTGTCTCGGCCGAGATGTACGAGACCGAGGGCTGGTCGGTGTCGAGGTCGTGCACGAGGACGTCCTTGACGCTGAAGCGGATGTCGCCGCCGCGTACGTCCGCGTACTCGCGCACCAGGTCCGTCACCAACAGCGGCTGGGGATAGGCGAAGTGGCGGTGGCCCGACAGTTCGGCGTACTCGAAGCGATGGCGTCGGCCGCCGAACCGGAACTCGCACTTCGTGTGCGTACCGGCCCGCTCCAGCAACGTGTCGGCCAGGCCCCGCTGTTGGAGGGCGTGGACCGCCCACTCCTCGATGAACCCGGCCCGGGGGTGCTGCTCGATGAACGCCCGGCTCTCCGTCTCCAGCACCACACAGTCGATGCCGGCGGCCCGCAGGATGTTCCCGACGGTGAGCCCGGCGGGTCCGGCGCCCACGATCACGACCGGAAAGCGTTGCGTGGACGAGGAGTTGGGCGTCGTGGCTGGGGGAGGTGAGGCGAAGGTCACTCCTGCATTATGTCGACCGCTCGCCCTGGTTGGGTAACCCGCACTTTTCGTTATCGGCGGTCCTGAGGCGCGTCTCCTCTCCGTACGCGCCTCACCCCCCCTCCAAATCAAGGACCGCAGCTTTGAACACACAGATCAGCCGTCGCGGCATGCTGAAGTTCACCGGCGTGACGGCGGGCGCCGTCGCCATCGGTACGACCGTCGCCGCTCCGCAGGCCACGGCGGCCGGCGCGAGCCTCGTACACCCGGGCCTGCTGCACACCCGTACGGATCTGGACCGGATGGCGAAGAAGGTGAAGGCCGGGGCGGCGCCGTACACGGCGGGCTT
Source organism: Streptomyces sp. NPDC002156 (assembly GCF_053593675.1). Lineage (NCBI taxonomy): Bacteria > Bacillati > Actinomycetota > Actinomycetes > Kitasatosporales > Streptomycetaceae > Streptomyces > Streptomyces sp. NPDC002156. The sequence continues at coordinate 36,886 of NZ_JBSFDA010000073.1, forward strand.
CGCACGGCTGACCGCCAACCGGCACGCGCAGAGCGGCTGGACGGCCAATCCGCAGGCCACGGTCTACCGGGGCTCGGGCTCGCCGCAGAACTACGTGATCCTCTACAACGACATCCACGCCGCCTACCAGAACGCCCTGCGCTGGCACATAACCGGCGAGAGCGCGTACGGGGACACCGCCGTCGCGATCCTGAACGCCTGGTCGGCGAAGCTGACCTCGCTGCAGGGCTCCGCCGACCGGTTCCTCGCGGCGGGTCTGTACGGCTACCAGTTCGCCAACGCGGCCGAACTCGTCCGCGACCACGCCGACTTCGACCTCGCCCGCTTCCAGAAGATGATGCTCGACGTCTTCTACCCGCTCAGCGAGGACTTCCTGGCGGACCACAACGACGCCGTCGTCACCAACTACTGGGCCAACTGGGACCTCACGGCCATCGCCTGCGTCCTGGCCGTCGGCATCCTCTGCGACGACCGCGCCAAGATCGACCGGGCCGTCGAGTACTTCAAGCACGGCGCCGGCATGGGCTCGGTCAAGAACGCCATGCCGGTCGTGTACGAGGACGAGGGCCTCGCCGAGTGGGTCGAGGCCGGCCGCGACCAGGGCCACGCGCTGCTCGGCGTCGGTCTGATGGGCACGGTCTGCGAGATGGCCTGGAACCAGGGCATCGACCTGTACGGCTACGACGACAGCCGGTTCCTCAAGGGCGCCCAGTACGTGGCCAAGTGGAGCATGGGCGGCGAGGTGCCGTACACGGCGAACACCCGTAGGAAGGGTGCGGTCAACGGCTGGTCGGGCAGCGAGACCGCGACCGCGGCCGCCGCCGTGGACCCGGCGATGACCCGCCCGATCTGGGCCATGATCGCCAACCACTACACCAAGCGGCGGGGCCTGTCGGCGACCTATCTGACCCGTATCGCCGCCCAGGCGGCACCCGAGGGCGGTGGCGGTGACTACGGGCCCAACAGCGGCGGTTTCGACCAACTGGGCTTCGGGACACTCGCGTTCAGCCGGGACCGGGCGAGTGCGAGTGCGGGTGCGACTGCGGGGGCTGGCGCAAGTCCGAGTCCTGCTGCCAGTGCCAGTGCCAGTGCCAGTGCGAACGCGAATTCGGGTGCGGGTGCCAGTGCGAGTGTGAGCCCGAGTGCCAGTCCGGTCGGGGGCGCGAATCCTCAGGGCGGAACGGGCGACGACCTGGCCGCGACGGGTACGACGGATGTCGTCGCCTGGACCGCCGCGACCGGTATCACCGCGCTCGCGGGCGGACTTCTGCTGCTGCGCAGGCGCAATCGATCCGGCGGTGCTGCACAGTAAGGGCGCCGAAAAGTCGAACTTTGGTCAACTCGTAGAGGAATTTGGAGTGATTGAGAGGGATTTCGGCTCTGTCCCTCGGTATCCGCATGATCGCTGTCCGTTATTTGGAACTTCCTTGTCCATTTAGAGGACATGTGATGGCCCGGCCTTTACCGCCGCTCCGTGAAAGTGACAACCATTCCTGCCCCCAACAGGAGTCCCTCGAACAGGAGTTGTGATGAAGCATCACCTGCGCGGCCGTGCCGCGATAGCCACCGCCGCAGCGCTCGTTGCCGCGGGTACCATCACGGCCGGCGTCAGCGCCGCGTCGCCCGAGCACCAGACGTCCAAGCCGAAGAACACGCTGCCGAGCAAGGCGGAGATCGCGGGTCTCTTCGACCACTGGAACGCCACGCTCCAGACCGGTGACCCGGAGAAGGTCACCGCCCTCTATGCGCCGAACGCCGTGCTCCTGCCGACGCTCTCGCCGAAGATCCGCACCACGCACGCCGAGATCGCGGACTACTTCGTGACCTTCCTGAAGAAGAAGCCGGTGGGCGAGAAGCTCCAGACGATCATCAACATCCTCGACGACAACTCGGCGATCGACACCGGGCTGTACGAGTTCCACGTCACCGACCCGACGACCGGTGTGAAGTCGACGGTCGAGGCGCGCTACACGTACGAGTACGAGAAGATCGGCGGCAAGTGGCTCATCCAGAACCACCACTCGTCGGTCCTGCCCGCGGAGTGAACCCCGTGGGGTGAACCGGCCCCTGTGTCACCTGAGCCCGGCCCACCGGTTCTTACCGGTGGGCCGGGCTCGTTCGCGTCAGCCGAGGTGGCAGATCTCCGGGTCTATGCGGGGCAGGTCGCGTCGCGGCCTTCGGCGCTCCACTGGGTCTTGGCGCCTCTCACGGTGGCCGTGATGATCACCTCCACCGATACGACGTCCGGGTCTTCGGCGTGGCGGGCGCCGGCGGCCGTACAGACCACCTGAGCGAGGGCATCGCCGACCAGCGGCTTGACGGTGGCCGGGAAATCCGCCGGGTCGTCGAAGCGCAGCTCGATCGACACCTTGGCGCCATCGGCCCAGACCGTCGGATCCTTCTTCAGCTTCCGCAGCAGGCTGCCCACACCTCTGCTCAGTTCGGATCTGGTCGGGCCCTGGAACAACAGCCGAACGGCCGCCGCGACGCCGGGCCGCTGGGGGAGCCTGCGGGGGACCGCGACCAGGCCGTCCTCGCCCGTGAAGTAGAGCGTGGTGGTCGACCGGATACCGGTGGCGGGCTCCCCCGAGCCCACGACACCGGTCGTGGGGATGCCGCAGGCGCCGAGCAGGAGCGCACCCGCGAGCAGAAGCAGCGCGGGCCGGGCGGCCCGGTGGACAGGGCTCACGGCTGGCTCCCCTCGGCCGGATCGGCCGGTTCCGGTGGTGGCTCGTTCTGTCGCAGCGGGAGTTCCACGGTGAAGACGGCACCGCCGTGCGGACCGTTCGCCGCCTGGATGGTGCCGCCGTGCAGGTGGACATTTTCCGCGGTGATGGCGAGTCCGAGGCCGCTGCCCTCGGTCCTGGTACGGGCCGTGTCCGATTTGTAGAAGCGGTCGAAGACATGGGGCAGGACGCTTTCGGGGATGCCCGGTCCGCTGTCCAGCACTTCGATGACCGCCCGCCGCCCGTCGTCCGGGTGTTCCCACTCGTAGAGGTCCAGCCGTACGGGGCGTCCGCCGTGGCGGAGGGCGTTCCCGACCAGGTTGGCGACGATCACGTCGAGGCGGCGCGGGTCGAGGCTGCCGCGGAGTGTGCCCGGCGGTGGCAGCCGGGTCTCGACCGTGTCCAGCCAGGCGCGGGAGGCGAGGGTGCGCCGGACGGAGTCCGCGAGGTCGATCTCGTCCAGGTGCAGACCGGCCGCGCCCGCGTCGAAGCGGGAGATCTCCATCAGGTCCTCGACCAGGCGGGCCAGCTTGACGGTTTCCTCGCTGATGAGCCGTACGGCGGTGGCGGTGTCCGGGGCGAGATGTGCCGCGTCCTCGTCGAGGATGTCGGTGACCGCAGACATGGCGGCCAGCGGGGTGCGCAGTTCGTGCGACACGTCGGCGGCGAAGCGGCGGGCGCGTGCCTCCATGCGGCGCAGTTCGGTCACCGACTCCTCCAGGGCGGCGGCGGTCTCGTTGAAGGTGTGGGAGAGGGCGGCGAGTTCGTCGGAGCCGTTGACGGCGAGCCGGGTGTCGAGGTGGCCCTCGGCGATGCTGCGGGTGGCCCGGCGCAGCTCTCGTACCGGCCGCAGTACGCCACGGGCGGCCAGCAGCGCGAGCAGGACGGCCAGGACCAGCGCGGGAACGGTGGCTCGCTCGATGGCGGGGACCAGGGCCTGGACGTAGGCCTGTTCGGTGGTCTGCGGCACCGTCAGGAAGACGGCGAGCCCGGACGGGTCGGACGTGGGCCGCTCCGCGGTGCCGAAGGTGACCGGCAGGCCGACGACGAGTGCGGGGCTGCCGTGCCGTGTCACCCGCTGGAAGACGGTGCTCCCGTCGGAGGCCACGGCGGCGCGCAGGTCGGACGTCAGCTGTTCGAACGGGTCCTGTGGTGTGGAGGTGGCGCTCAGGCCGCCGTAGGTGGCCAGTACGCGCCAGTCCTTCGACGGTTCGGAGCGTGCCAACTGCTGTGCGAACATGTTCAGTTGCTTCTGGTCCGGGGGAAAGTCGAGGTCAGCGGCGAGGGTGCTGACATGGTCGCGGAACTGCGCGATCACTCCGTCCTGGCTCTGCTGGAGCACCCCCGTGCGCGCCTCCCGGAACGTCAGGGCGCCGGTGGTCAGGGTGGCGACGCCGGCGACCAGCAGGAAGGCCACCAGCAGTCGGACGCGCAGGCCGCGCAGCGGCGTGGGCGCCTTCACCGGGTTCTGAACTGGTAGCCGAAGCCGCGCACGGTCTGTATGTAGCGCGGCTGTCCCGGAGGCTCGCCCATCTTGGTGCGCAGCCGCTTGACGCAGGCGTCCACCAGCCGTGAGTCACCGTGGTAGCTGTGTTCCCAGACGGCTTCCAGGAGCTGCTGCCGGCTGAACACCTGACCGGGCGAGGCGGAGAGGGTCAGCAGGAGCCGTAGTTCGGAGGGGGCGAGGGCGACCGGCGCGCCCTGGTGGGTGACGGTCAGCGCGGCCCGGTCGATGGCCAGTTCCCCGTGCGTCTCGGTCTTCGGCGCGGCTCCGTCGGCGGATGTGCCGCCGACCCGGCGCAGGACGGCACGGATACGGGCTTCGAGCACGCGGGCCTGGACGGGCTTGACGACATAGTCGTCGGCTCCCGCTTCGAGTCCGACCACGATGTCCACGTCGTCGCCCCGGGCCGTCGCCATGATGATCGGAACCTGGTCGTCGGCCCCGCGGATCCGGCGGCACACGTCGAGCCCGGACATGCCGGGCAGCATCAGATCGAGGACGACGACGTCCGGCCGGAACGACCGCAGCCGTTCCAGCCCGCCCTCACCCGTCCCGGCGGCGGCCACGTCGTGCCCCTGGCGGCGCAGCGCGAGTTGGACACCCTCACGAACGGCGCGGTCGTCTTCGATGAGCAGGACACGTGGCATGTGCTCAGTATCCGTACAACACCAGGCCGGGCCGGTGCTGTTACCGGACGATCACATACTCGCGGGCGGGAGTGCGGACCCGGCGTCCTGTCGCCGGCGCATCGGCTGTTGCCGTTTGATCACACTCCGGGCCAGTTCCCATCACACCGCGGGGCCAGCCTGATCCACCATGAACACACACCCGAACATGCCCAAGAGGCTCCGTGTCTCCGTGGCCACCGTCCTGGCGATCGGCCTGCTGCCGCTCCTGGCCGCCTGCGGCGGTTCGGACGACAAGACCGGCGCGAGCTCCGGTTCGTCGGGCGGCAGCGAAGCGAACGCGGCGAACGACAGTACGACGAACGCCGACGGGGCGGTGCAGCTCACCGTCCCGTCCGGCGCGGACGACGACACCAAGAAGCTGTACATCACGGAGAACACCATCGCGGCCTGTATGAAGAAGCAGGGCTTCACCTACACACCGCACGTGGTGACGGCGAGCGGCGACGACTCCTTCGCCGGGCTGGACGCGGAGGACTACGCGGCGGCGAAGAAGTCCCGGGAGAAGTACGGGTTCGGCAACTACGCCGCCGCCGTCTACCCCGACGACCCCAATGCCCCCTTCAGCAACCCCGGAGGGAAGGCGGGACAAAAGCGGACCGACGCCGTCGCCGACGACGACGAGAAGGGGCTCACCCCCGCCCAGCAGAAGGCGTACCAGGAGGCGCTGGCGGGCCCCCAGGCCGAGTCCAAGGCGGACGAGAAGATCGGCGGCTGCGAACTCAAGGCGTCGATAGCAGTGAACGGACACGCGCTGAGCGCCGCCGAGCAGAAAAAGGCGGAGAACGCCAAGGCGGAGGCGAACCGCGCGAACGGTCTCGAGCTCAACGGCGACGCCCAACTGGTGCAGCTCGCACAGGACTTCGCCGCCTGTCTGAAGGCGCAGGGCATCCCGGTCAGCACCACCCAGCCGACCGGCATGTCCGACATGGTGCGGCTGGAGCAGAACGTTCCGGACAACCACTTCAGCATGAGCAAGGAAGAGGCGCTGCCGCTGCTCACCAAGGAGATCGACATCTCCCTGAAGGACCTGGAGTGCGGCAAGAAGTTCCGGGCCGCGTACTTCCCCAAGCTGAAGGCCCACCCGTACTGGGGTGACAACGCATGAGCCGACTCAGCAGCCGTAAGCAACTGGGCGCGCTGGTCGGCGCGGTGGTCCTGGTCGGCGCGGGCGGATGGATCGCCGGTACGCAGGTGCGCTCGCCCGCCGACGCGGCCGCCGCGCACACCGCGCCGAAGGCCGGCCCGGTGACCGTGGCCGTCCAGCGGCAGTCCCTCACCGCGACCGTGGTGGCGTCGGGGTCCGTCGAGTTCGCCTCGCCGCGTCCGCTCGCGCTGGCCGGCGCCGTCGGCACCGGGGCGGCCGCGTCCGCGGGCGGCGAGGGCGCGGAGCAGCGGATCACCAAGGCACCGGTCGCCGGTACCAAGGTCAAGGAGGGCGACGTACTGATGACGGTCAACGGCCGTCCGGTGTTCGCGTTGAGCGGATCCGTGCCGATGTACCGTGCGTTGGGCCCCGGTGCCTCCGGCGACGATGTGAAGCAGCTCCAGAGAGCCTTGCGGCGGCTCGGCTTCGATCCCGGGTCGATCAGCGGCACCTACCGCCAGGGCACCGCGGCGGCGGTCACCAGCTGGTACACGAGCAAGGGGTACGAGGCGCAGAAGCCCAGCGCGGACGACGAGCAGCAACTGGGCCAGTTGCAGCAGGCGGTGTCCGCCGCCCAGCAGACACTGCTCACGACCAACAGCGCGAGCGGCGGCAGCGGCGGCACGGAGACAGGGACGGGGACGGAGGCGGGGGCGAACGCCAGTACGGGCTCGCCGAACCCGCAGTCCAGCACCGACGCACAGATCCACCGACTGCAGCTCGAATCCGCGAGGAAGTCGCTGGACATGGCGAACGCCGCGCTCAGCACCTTCCAGGCCTCCTACGGGACGAAGGTCCCGGCCGGTGAGGTCGTCTTCTTCCCGAAGCTGCCCGTACGGCTGAACAAGGTGACCGTGAAGACGGGGGACACCGCGTCCGGTCCGATCGGCACCGTGACCAGCTCCGACCTGGAGGTGCAGGCGGTCGTCCCCGGCGCGGACGCCGAACTGCTGAGGAAGGGCATGGCCGTCGAGCTGACGACGACGGACGGCAAGAAGGCGGCGGGTACGGTGTCGGCCCTCGGCGCCGACGCCGCGTCCTCGACGACGGCGGCGACGGGCTCGGGCGAGGACGGCGAGGGATCCGCTGGGACGACCTCGGGGGACACCGGGGACGAAGCCGCCGGCACCTCCGCCACCGGCTCCTCGGCCCCGGTCCAGCTGCGGATCTCCGTGCCCGACTCCGGCGAACTGGCCGACGAGGCCGAGGCCGCGGTGAAGGTGACCATCAAGATCGGGGCCTCGGACGGCAAGGTGCTGGTCGTGCCGCTCGCCGCGATCCGTACCTCGTCCGACGGAAAGGTCCGGGTGCAGGTCGAGCGTGGCGGCAGGCTGAGCGATGTCCATGTCACCGTCGGGCTCTCCGCGGCCGGTCTCGTCGAGGTGAAGGCGACCAGTGGCACGCTGGAGCAGGGCGACAAGGTGGTGGTGGGCGAGTGACCTCGGCCCCCGGTCCCGGGCTCGCTCCCGCCGTCCCCGGCCCTGCCGATGCCAATGCCGACGCCGTCCCTGGCCCCGCCGATGTCGACGCCGTCATCGAACTCACCGGTGTGGAGCGGACCTTCGACTCCGAGCCCCCGGTGCACGCGCTGCGCGGCGTGAACCTGACCGTGCGGCGCGGCGAGCACCTCTCGATCGTCGGCCCTTCCGGCTCGGGGAAGTCGACGCTGCTCAACACGCTGGGCCTGCTCGACCGGCCCACCTCCGGTACCTACCGGCTCGACGGCGTCGAGACGACCGGGCTCGGCGACCTCGAACGCACCGCGCTGCGCGGCAGCCGCATCGGCTTCGTGTTCCAGTCCTTCCACCTCCTCCCGTACCGCACCGTCGACGAGAACGTCATGCTGGCCGAGGCGTACCGCAGGCCACGCCCGGGACTCGGGCGCGGTACCCGGCTCGCCCGCGCCCGGGAGGCGCTGGAGCGGGTCGGGCTCGGGCACCGGTCGGGCTTCAGGCCCGACCGGCTCTCCGGCGGCGAACGCCAACGCGTCGCCATCGCACGGGCGTTGATCAGCGATCCCGCGCTGCTGCTCTGCGACGAACCGACCGGCAACCTGGACAGCGAGAACACCCTCTCCGTACTGGAACTCTTCGACGACCTGTGCGCCCAGGGCATGACCCTGGTGCTCATCACCCACGACGAGACGGTCAGTCGCCGCGCGGGCCAGCGGGTCCGCATCACCGACGGCCGCCTCACCCTGGAGACCGAGTGAAACCCGCATCGGCCGGGGCCGGGGCACGTATCGAACGCCCCTGGATGGACCCCCGTGACCTGTGGACGGAAGCCCTCGCGGGCGTCATGGCCCGCCCCGTACGGTCCGCCCTGACCACACTCGGCACCGTGCTCGGCATCACCACGCTGGTCATCACCATCGGTGTGGCCTCCACGGCCGGCAACCAGATCGTCGGCCGGTTCGACGCGCTCACCGCGACCTCGGTGACCGTGACCGTCCCACCCGCGCCGACCGGTTCGGAAGACGAGCCGCTGGTGGACTGGTCGGGGATCGACGCGGTCCGGCGGCTGGCCGGTGTGGACTCGGCCGCCGCCCTCGCCGACTCCCCGCTGACCAACAGCGTCCAGGTGCGGTCCAACGACGTGAAGGCGCCCGGCGACGTCTCCGGCCAGACCCTGGCCGTGGTGGCCGCCTCGGCAGGCCTGCCCGCCGGGGTACGCGGCGCGATGACCTCGGGACGGTTCTACGACGCCGGCGACATCGCCCGGCACGCCCAGGTGGCGGTCCTCGGCGACCAGGCGGCACGGCTGCTCGGCATCAGCCGGGTGCAGGACTCCCCGGCGATCTTCTTCCAGGGCCAGTCGTACACCGTCATCGGCATCCTCGGCGGCGTGAAGCGCGAGCAGCGCCTGTCCACCGCGGTGATACTCCCGCCCACCACCGCCGCGGACCGCCTCGGCCTGGAGGACGTCACCCGGGTGCTCATCAACACCGCGCTCGGCGCGGCCCGGCAGGTGGCTCGCCAGGCGCCGATCGCCCTGGCCCCCGGACAGCAGAACTCCCTCGCCGTGGCGGCGCCGGCGGACCTGTCCAAGGCCCGCGACGGTGTCCAGAACGACGTCAACGGTCTCTTCCTCGTCCTCGGCCTGGTCTCGCTGGTGGTGGGCGCGATCGGCATCGCCAACGTCACCCTGGTGACGGTGATGGAAAGGGTCGGCGAAATCGGGCTGCGGCGGGCGCTGGGCGCCTCGCGACGGCAGGTAGCCGGCCAGTTCCTCCTAGAGTCGACGACGATCGGCCTCCTCGGCGGCATCGTCGGCGCGGCCCTGGGCATCGCCGTCGTGGTGGGTGTCGCCGTCTTCAAGGAATGGACCCCGGTCCTGGACCTGAACCTCGCCCTCGGCGCCCCGCTCGCCGGAGCCCTCGTCGGCCTGCTCGCAGGTCTCTATCCGTCGCTGCGCGCCGCCCGGCTGGAACCGGTGGACGCGCTCCGGGCACCTTCCTGAAAGCGCAGGCCGTGCGTCGTCCGGTGAGCGGTCACGACTGTGATCGCGGCCCAGGTGACAGCAGGCCGTCGGGGCTGTTCTCGGCGGCGGTGCAGACGATGAGCACGGGGCCGGGGTTGCCCGGTATCGGGTAGGCGTCCCAGTCGAGGTTGAGTTCGCCGACCAGGGGGTGGTTGATGCGCATGTGGCCGCGGATGGCTTCCTCGACGTCATGGCGGGCCCACAGGGCGGCGAACTCGTCGCTGTGGATGGCGAGTTCACCCACCAGCTCGACGGCGCGCGGGTTCCCGGGATCGGCGGCGACCTGCGTCCGCAGCATTACCGGAGCCGGTTGGCCAAGGGGGGCCGGATGGTCACCGTCGGACTGTCGGCCGGGGCCCTGGCCGCGATCGCCGCGTCCAGCGTGCACGGCTCCCGCCGCATCCGCACCTTCAGCGCCAACTCCGACACCGCCGTGCTGCGTGACGTGGCCGACCATGTCACGTCGGGTGCGCTGCGCCCGGTGGTCGACAGCGTGTACCCGTTCGCGGACATCGCCGCGGCGCACCAGGCGTTCGAGCGCGGCGGCGTCGTCGGCAAGCACGTGGTCGCGGTGTCCGCGTAGCTCGCAGCAGGAGCGACGCCCTGGCTGTGGGTGAGGGCGACCGCTTCGCGCGGCCGGGACCGGTGACGACGCCGGCGACCATGGCGACGGCGAGCATCAGGTCGTCCGCCGCTTCCAGTCGAGGACCGCCGCCGAAGGGGATCTCGCCGTACTGCGGTACACCGACCCGGCTGATCGCGCCGCCGGGGCGGACCAAGCCCGGGCCCATCTCCAGGGCCGACCGCACGCCGACGCGCACGTCCGGCAACACCTCGAGATTTACTCGGCGGTTGGGACAAATGACCCTGGCCCCGGAAGCGCTCCGTCTCCGAGTATGTGGCCTGTGGGGTTGCTGTGATTCAAGGGGCTGGTGCGGCGAGGCCCGTACGCATCCCCTGCCTTTGCACGGCGTCGTCCGCCCTCTTCTCACCCCCGATGTGATGCCTCGCGGAGATCACGGAAGTGCCGCCCGCCGGATGGCCGGGCGGCCGTCAAGCCCACGGTCAACAAGATCGCGATCCAGGGAGCAGGCAATGGACATGACCTCACCGCCCGGCGCCGGACGGGCGTCCGGCGTACGTGCGCACAAGCGACGATCCCGGTTGCTCAGCGGGAGGTTCCTGGCGATCTTCCTCGCCGTGGCGACACTGCTGGGCGGCGGAACGTGGTTCGTCACGTCGCAGGGACAGCAGGCGAGCGCCGCCGTCGACGACGGCAAGGTCTTCCAGTTCCCGACGGAGAAACTGGACACCGCGATCGCCTACTGGATGAGCCGGGGCTTCCCCTTCGGCAGGCGGACCGACCGGATCGACATGTCCGACCCCAACGACCCCACGAACTCGGCGACGAACCGGGTCGGCTTCATCATGCGCGGAGGCTTCTTCCTCGACGCCGCGTCCGGGGATCTCACCGAGTTCATCCGGAACATCCCCGGGACGCAGGAGCCGCAGCTGCTCGAGTACGACATCGACATCCGGCCGACCCGGGGCACGAATCGCGGTGACGAACGGATCGTCCGGGACAACGTCAACGGTTTCATCTTCTACACCCCCAACCACTACACGGACTTCCACCTCTATCAGTACCTGGAGGGCCCCAACGCATCGGACGTGACCATGCCCGTGCCCGCCCCCGTGTGCCGGGAGAGCGGGGGCGCCATCACCTGCCCCAACCCCACGGCGGGCGCCGCCGATCTGCAGGTCACGGAGGAGACGCCCACCGCCGAGGAGCTGGCCGACCAGCCCGCCGAAGGGCCGACGACCCCCGGCCCCGACAGCAACGACGCCCCCGTCAACAACCCGGAGTTCGAATCGAGCAACAGTGACCTCCTGGGGATAGCGCAGCAGAGGGGCGACAACCAGGCGTCGGAGTGGGCCGTCCTCATCACCGCCCTCTGGAAACTGTTCCTGGACCCCAGCAACAGCAGCCCCAAGACCGAGCTGTGAGAACCGGGCCGAACGGCTCACCCCGGTCCCTTGCCCGGACCATGAGGAGGGGCAGCGCCGGCCCGATGGCCTCGCTGTCCTGCGGATATGCATACGCATCCGCTTGCGCACGGACAGGAATCAACGTGCGGAGTTGAGTTCAATCGCCGGGCAGCGGTCCATGACCATGTCGAGCCCGGCGGCGCGGGTGCGGTCGTACGCCGACTCGTCGATCACACCGAGCTGGAACCAGACGGCCTTGGCGCCGATGGCGGCGGCCTCGTCGGCGACCGGACCGGCGAGGTCGCTGTTCACGAACACGTCGACGACATCGACGCCGATGTCGGAGGGGATGTCGGCCAGCGAGGCGTAGCCCCGCTCGCCGTGGACCGTCTCGGCCTTCGGGTGGATGGGGATGATCCGCTTGCCGTAGCGCTGGAGGACCTTGGCCACGCCGTACGCGGCTCGCTGCTCGTTCGACGACAGGCCCACGATCGCCCAGGTGTCGCCCGCCTCGGTCAGGATCTTGCGGATGGTCTCTGGGTCGCCGTACACGCCCGGCCTCCTTGGGATTCGTCCAACGGGATTCGTACAGCCGCTGCTGTGCGCGACAACAGTGGTCGGCCTGCGATGATTCCCCGATTCCCCGCGTTGCCGCCGGGGCGGGGTGTCCGAGGGCGCGTCCGATGCATGATGTGCGGTGTGGTTGCTGACACGGGACGGCGGGAGAGCGTGGCGGGTGGAGCGGCGGGGGTGAGCCGTACGGGGCGGCCCAGGGTGACCTCGCGGGCCGCGCTCGAACAGCTGGGGTTCGAGCTGTTCGCCCGGCAGGGCTTCGACGCCACGACCGTCGATGACATCGCGGCGGCCGCCGGCATTGGCCGACGTACCTTCTTCCGCTATTTCGCGTCCAAGAACGACCTTGTGTGGGGCGACTTCGAGGATCAGCTGCTGAGGTTCGAGCAGTTGCTGGCGGGGACCGATCCGGGTGCTCCGCTGATGGACGCGTTGCGGGGTGCGGTGGTCGAGTTCAATCGCTTCGATCCGGCGGTGGTGCCGTGGCATCGGCAGCGGATGACGCTCATCTTGAGGGTGCCGACGCTTCAGGCCGACTCGACGGTGCGGTACACGACGTGGCGGGCACACGTTACGGAGTTCGCTGCGCGGCGGATGGGGCGGCCGGCGTCCGATCTGCTGCCTCGGTTGTTGGGGCATGCGGCGTTGGCTGCGTGTATTGCCGCGTATGAGCACTGGCTGAGTGATGAGGAGGCCAGTCTCGGGGAGCTGTTGGATCAGGCGATGCGGCAGCTTGCGGTGGGGTTTGATGGGGTTTGATGTCGTCTGCGGGCCGGTGGGGGCTGGTCGCGCAGTTCCCCGCGCCCCTCAAAGACCCGTCCGTCCCGATTCCTTTGGCTGCGGGCCGGTGGGGGTTGCTCGCGCAGTTCCCCGCGCCCCTAAAGGACCCGGCCCTCCGGGCCGAAAAGCACGGGGCGCAGCCCCTGCTTTTCAGGGGCGCGGGGAACTGCG